>JAIRKW010000118.1 GCA_031259875.1 Campylobacteraceae bacterium | reverse complement strand
AGTCGCTTTTGGCTCTATATCGGCGTCTTGCACGCCTAAAGCTCTCATATCATCTTTGTATCTTTTGGTATAAAAAGATGTTATCTCCTCCATGCTTTTGCCGCTCTCATTCATCTTTTTTATGATTTTATCGTCAATGTCGGTAAAATTTTTTGCAAAAGTTACTTTATATTCCAAATGCGTCAGTACGCGTCTGAGCAAATCAAATGCCAAAGCGCTTCTTGCATGCCCCAAATGCGCATCATCATACACTGTAGGTCCGCAGACATATATTAACGCTTCACCTTTTTTTATAGGCTCAAATGCCAATTTTGCTTTTTTTGCTGAATCATAAATATGCATTGAAAATTTCCATCAAAAAGATAAGTACAATAGCTTCAACAATCAGTGCAGCTATAAGCATAACTGATTTTAAGGATTTGATTATACCAAAAAACGTTTTTATTCCAAATGATTTGACCGTTAAGATAAACAAAAAAAGTCCACCGATAGAGTTTGCTAAAGCTAATCCCATTACCCCCATAGGATAGACAAGTATAAATGAAAATATTATGCCTCCGCCAAGAGCTGTTATTGAAATAGCCGCTGCCTCTTTTTGTCTTTGATGTGCAAATAACCACAATGAGAAAATACGCGACAATCCAAATGGAATAAGTCCTGCAAGATACATAGATAAAACTTGTGCGCATATAACAGTATCTTGTGCGTTAAATTGACCTCTTTCAAATAGTAGTTTGATAATCGGTTTTGACAGTATAATGCCGCCCAGCGCTGAACCGCAGAGTAAAAACGCCAGTATCCAAAAACCGTTTGAGAGCAGCTTAATAGCTTCATCTTTCTCTTCTCTTTTGATAAGAATGGAGATGCGCGGAAATATACCGACAGAAAGCGCAATGGCAAAAAGCGCTAATGGAAGTTGAAATATTCTATTGGCGTAAAAAAGATAGCTAATACTTCCTGCGGCCAAAAAACTCGCCAGCCAAGTATCCACAAAAGCCGACAGTTGTACCGTGCTGCCGCCCAATACCGAATGAAAAAAGTTTTTATAAAATCCTTTGCGTTCACTCTCATTTTGCTTATGCTTTTTTCTATATTTTACAGCGTTAAACAGAAGTGAAAGAAGCCTTGTTTTAGATAGAGCATATATATGAACTAAAAGCTGTAAGATACCGCCTATAACAACGCCAAAACTCAAATAATATACTGTATTTTGCGGCGCCGTACGGTCACTTAAGAGCAGAGCTGTTATCATTGAAATATTTAAAAGCGAGGTAGAAAATGCTGTTACCGCAAATCGTCCGCGGTATTGCAGAAGAGAGGCTATAAATGTTACTATGTAGATTAATATAAGATAAAAAAAGTTTATACTGACCAATGGAGCGGTATTTGATATCGCTTCATCATCAAAACCGTAAGCAAAAATTTTAGTTATTGCCGGGCTGAATAACACAACAAGGAGTGTTAAAAAAAGTATAAATATAAAAAATCTTACAAATACACTAATAGCAAAAATACCTTTTGAATGTGATTTTGTAAAAGCCGGCAGAAAAGCTTGTGTAAACGCACCTTCGGCGAAAATGCGGCGGAAAAGATTGGGCAGTTTAAATGCTACCATAAACATATCGCTGTAGATGTTCGCGCCTAAAATATTGGCTGTTAAAAGGTCGCGGACGAAACCAAATAAACGCGATACAAGAATGCCTCCGCTATTGGTAAAAAAGTTTTTTATAATCATATTTTAACTTACATTGAAACTCAAAATTAAGTTGTTAGTATATCAAAAGTAGGTTAAAGCAAGCATATTTAATTGTGATTAATGAAAAACGATGTAATATTATATATTTTTTATGTATATAAATTAATAGAGTAACTTTCGAAATTTTTTAATATTATTAATTTCAGCAGCAAGAAGAGTTTTGGCAAGGATGGCAAAAACTATCTTACAGCAGCACATTTAAAAAGCGGTGAAAGCGTACAAGTACTCCAGATTGAGATTAAAAAAAACAACTCATAAAACGTCTTGCATAAACGCCGAATATGCTGATATATATACTCATCACGGTATTATTAAAAGCGGCGATGTAAAAGTAAAATACCTTAAAGGCGGTAAGATATGCGCCAATATCGTTAATGTTGATTTTATGGAAAACGGTATCATAGAAACAAATTATAAAATTTGGTTCTAGAAACGGACTTACAGCAACAGATATGGTAGAGATAGATATTGCAGGTGGTGCGAAAATACTATAACATTAAAACCGATTTTTGATATGCAAAAGTATGATGCCGTATCAGCACTTTATGAAAAGATAATGTTTTACAAAAGAGAATTTGAAAAGACACAAAAAATGGCAGACAGGAAGCGTTTGGAGGTAGAAAATAGACTTTTAAAGAGTCAAAATTGCCGCATGAAAATCAAGCTTGCAAGAGATAAAGGAAAACTTCCCGATAGTAGTAAATTATTGGTCAAAGTGGGAGAATTCGACATTTTAAGCAACAGTTATCGGCATCTTACAAGTATGGCTGATAGTTTGCAAACGCATATAGATATCGCTGAGGCTGAATTTGGAACATAATATGGAAAATGGTGAATTTTCATGTCCGCAAAGAGTATATTTTCTCTGCCAAAGTATGACCTCTCATATTGTCCGTTAAATAATGAAAATGCTGCCGAGATATATTTGTGGTATAATTTCGAACTTTTGCTTGATACAAGTGGTGAATTTGAGATAAAAATTAATAAAAAGAGTAACTATGATAGCAGCTATTGAAGGGCGCGTAGTCAAAAAAGAGCCTGCGTTTGTATATCTTAAAACGCTTAGCGGCGTAACTTACAAAGTGGCTGTTTCACTGCATTGTGCCGCAGCTATAAAGCAGGATGTGGCAGAGTTAAATATTACGCAGATTATACGTGAAGATGCAAATTTACTGTTTGGATTTTTAAATAAAGACGAGCAGAGAATGTTTGAACAGCTTATAAAATTAAACGGTATCGGTGCATCGACTGCGCTTGCTGTTTGTTCAACGCTGACGCCGGAAGAGTTTGCAAAAGCTCTTGTTTCATCGGATGCTAATACTTTTGTAAAAGTGCCTGGTATTGGGCTTAAGAGTGCGAAGAGGATTTTGGTGGAGCTTGGAGAATTTGTCTTAGAGAGCGGACTTAACGCTTCAAGTCAAAGTCAAATGGAGGCAAGACTTGCTCTTGAGGCGCTTGGATTTAAAAGCGATAAGATAAAAGCGGTTTTGTTTACTTGTAAGGGTGCCGATACTCAAGAGCTTATTAAAGAAGCTCTTTCTAAACTTCAATAATATTTTGCGGGGAGTGCAATGAAATTAGCTATTATTTTCGGTGGGGAGAGTTTTGAGCATGAGATAAGCATAGTTAGTGCTATAGCTCTTAAAAAAGTGATTTTTTGTGAACTTATTTATATTTTTTGCGATAAAAATCGTAACTTTTATCTAATACCGACATCAGATATAAACTCAAAACGTTTCAGCAGCGGTAAATATTTGAATGATACGAAACTTACACTCAAAAATGGCGGTTTTTACTACACCAAACTATTTAAAGAGCACAAAGTAGAGTTTGACTGCGCTGTTAATATTATTCACGGAGCTGACGGTGAGGATGGAAAAATAGCCGCGCTTTTTGACTTTTTCGGCATTAATTATATTGGTCCCAATATAGAAGCAAGCGTTCTTAGCTACAATAAATTTTTCACGAAATTATATGCCAAAGCCGTTGGCGTCAAGACACTTGATTATGAAGTGATAAGTAAAGACAATCCGAATATTACTATAGCGCTGCCTGTTATCATTAAGCCGTTAAGGCTTGGCAGTTCAATAGGGGTTAGCGTAGTAAGAGAACAAAAAGAGCTTGAGTATGCACTGGATGTGGCTTTTGAATTTGATGATGAAGTGTTAGTAGAACCGTTTATCGAAAGTGTGGCGGAGTACAATATTGCCGGCTGCAAAGTAGGCGATACTATACGCTACTCTATTATTGAAGAGCCGCAAAAAGAGTTAATTTTGGATTTTGACAAGAAATATCTCGATTTTTCAAGAACTGCAAAAGTTTATGAAGCAAGGCTTACAGAGATGAGAAACGATGAGATAAGAAAAAATTTCAAACTTATTTATGAGCCGCTTTTTGAAGGTGCTATTATACGGTGCGACTTCTTTTTGGTGAAAAATAAAATCTACTTAAATGAGATAAACCCAAATCCTGGCTCTTTGGCAAATTATCTTTTTGAAGAGTTTAATATGCTTGTGCAAGATTTAGCGCGTTCGCTTCCTAAACGCAAAAAAATTGCTGTTGAGTATAAATATATCAACTCTATTCAATCTGCTAAAGGTAAAGCATAATTTCAAAAAAAATATGTAAAATTTTATGTAAAATTTTACATAAAAGGGGTTTTTATGGCTACTTTTTACAATAAAGATGAGATATTTACGGCAACAGAGATAGTAAGAGATTTTAGCTCAATACTAAAAAAAGTCAATTCCCGCGAGATTGAATGTGCCGTCATTGTCAAAAATAACCATTTTAGAGCTGCATTGGTGGATTTTAAAGAGTATGAAAAGCTGAAAAATGCACTCAATGTTTTAGAAAAAATATACGCGAAAAATAGAAACAGAGCTTAAAATGGCAATAAAAAAAGTCAATTTTAAAGGTACACAGTTTAATTTTTCATATCTGCTTTTAAATCAAGAAAAAGAAAATTCTATCCTTTTTTTGCACGGCTGGGGCGCAAATAAAGAGCTGATGAAGAACTCCTTCAAAGCTTTTTTTAAAGATTATTGCCATATCTATCTTGATTTTCCGGGATTTGGCGGTTCGTCTATTAATGAAGCAATGAACTCTTATGATATAAAAGAGGTCGTGGAGGAGTTTTTGTATTCTATTGACAGAATCCCGCAAATCATTATCGGACATAGTCTTGGCGGTAAAATAGCCCTGCTTTTAAATCCGAAAATACTTATTTTACTCAGCAGTGCCGGTATAGTGCTGCCAAAAAGATTTTTTGTGCGTTTTAAAATAAAGCTTTTCAAAATGTTTAAATTTTTAGGCATGGGTAGATTTTACACACTTTTTGCATCCAAAGATGTTAAAGGTATGAATAATATTATGTATGAGACATTTAAAAAAGTTGTTAATGAAGATATGAGCGGGCATTTTAAAGATTATAAGGGCAGGGCAGTTATATTTTGGGGTAAAGATGATAACGTGACACCCATTATTGCGGCACATAAAATAAACTCTTTGATAGAAAAATCAACTCTTTTTGAACTCAATGGAGACCATTTTTTCTTTTTGGACAAAGGTAATATTATAGAAGATTGTGTAAAAACGGCTTTGAAGGATAAAAAATGACAGATTTGATATTTGTAGGTATGTGGGGGTTAATGTTATCGGTACATACGGCATTTGTATTTGCTTTGGGATATTATATCTCAAGCGTTATGCAGTGGTATTCATATAGGCCGTTTAGAGCTGTTTTTCATTACAATAAACCTTTATGGCATGTGCTTTTTTTAATACTGCCGCTGGTGTTGTATTACGCTGTTTTATTTTATAATGAGAGTTTTTTATATTATATTTTTATACTCTATCCATTTGCACTATTGTTCTGGCGCAGTAAACTTGACAAGCCGTTGCAATTTACAAAAAGAATCAAACGATTTTTTTTATTTTTATCGATAGCTGTATTGTTTGCAGATGTACTCTTTTTTCTATCTTATAAACAATATGCGTCCTTGCAGGCTCCAGCTGTTGTAATGCCGCTTTTTATTGCCTTATTTGCCAGTTTTTTATATGAGAAAATTCTATTTTTTTACTATAAATACGAAGCTTCAAAAAAACTCAAATCGATTAAAAATCTGCACACTATTGCCATTACGGCAAGTTACGGCAAGACAAGTATTAAAAATTTTCTGTATCATATCTTATCAACTAAATACAATTGCTACAAAACGCCTCGCAGTGTTAATACTATAGTGGGTCTCATACAGGATGTAAATACAACGCTGCCGTTAAATACGCAGATTTACATTGCTGAAGCTGGCGCAAGAGAGCGCGGCGATATAAGCGAGATTGCCGAATTTTTAGAACCTGACATTGCTATTATCAGTCAAATCGGAGCACAGCATATAGAGTATTTTAAGAGTTTGGAGGCTATACGCGATACAAAAATGGAACTTATCTCTTCTCCTAAACTTCTCAAGGCTTTTGTGCACAAAAGCTTGAATGTTAATCCAAGCAAAGATGAACGTATAAGTATATTTGGGCACGAGATAAAGAGTGTTGAGGCTGATTTGGACGGGACGAAATTTTCTATGGAGATAGGCAAAAAAACAGTAGAGTTTCAGACTAAATTATTGGGTAGTTTTAATGCTGTTAATCTTGCTGTATGTGTACATGCTGCTTTATATTTGGGATTGAAGATTGAAGAGATACAAAAGGCTGTTAGTTCTATAAATAGTGTGGAGCATCGTTTGCAAAGGATGGATGTTAACGGTAAAATCATACTTGATGATAGTTTTAACGGTAATTTTGAGGGCATGAAGAGTTCCTATGAATTAGCTAAAATATATGAAGGCAGAAAAGTTTTAATAACTCCTGGAATCGTAGAAAGTACGAAAGAAGAGAATGAGAAGCTTGCCAAAATAATGGATGAGATTTTTGACCTTATCATCATTACAGGAAGCGTAAATGCACAGATACTTAATCAAACGATTTCACGTGCTCATAAAATGGTTTTATTAGATAAATCGCAGCTTACGAATGTGCTGGCGCAGAATACAAAAGCAGGGGATTTAATACTCTTTTCAAACGATGCTCCGACCTACATGTAAGGGTTTAGTTTTTATATTCTGCAATGTTTTTTGGATTGTTGTATGACAGTCCAAAAAGAGTATTAATTTCGCAGTTGGCAATTTGTCTCTTTTGTCAAATAATGAATAAAACAAAAAGACAGACTGTCTAATTTTAATTACCTTTTGATACTTAAAACAGTTTAATAACGCAAAATGTTCGGTATCTTTAAAATTTTGATTGCAGGTTTTTTATTTTAAATGGAGTAAAAAATATAGCTTTTTTTGGAATGTCATATTGTTAATATTTGCAGAGGCGATAATTTTTTGTGACATTCTCACCAACTGAATCAGAATGAAGTGGATTGCTGCGTCTTGCAATAGCAAAAAAACAAAACCGCTGCTGTAGTTTATAGTTGCGGCTAAAATTATAATCTTTATACTGTCGCAAAATTATTTTTTAGTGAAAATGTATAGAATAATCTATGCCGATTTCTTGACAATAACTGTGAATTTCACATGCCGTTTGCTGCCAATAATCTTTATTGTTGCGTACATATATCTCTTGATACAACGGCAGTAAATTTTGATGGTGGATACGTATATAATTTAAAACTCGCATGTGATACGAGTTTTTTAGATTAAGATTTTCAAATCCGAAGCTATAGGCATATGTGCGGCATATATCAACAATGTTCTTAAAATCAGTAATTTTCGGAAATATCGGTGAGATAAATACCCAAGTATTAATACCTTCATTATGTAAAATTTTTAAGGCATCTATTCGTTTTTGTACGCTTGAAGCGTATGGCTCTATCTGTTTTCGTACGACATCGTCTGTTGTATTTATGGAAAAGCCGACACTAATATTTGGGATTTGTTTTAAAATTTTTACATCACGCGTTACAAGATTTGATTTGGTAAGTATCTCTACTTTTACTTGACTTGCGATAAACTGCTCCAGCACTTGCTTGGTAATGCCATATTTTGCTTCAAACGGATTGTACGCGTCCGTAACGGAACTTAAAAATACGGTATTGTTTTTAAATTTCTCTATATTGATTGCTTTAGTGCATATTTTCACATCTAAAAAATTACCCCATTTTTCTTTGTGAAATTTTCCCATAAATTCAGCATAACAGTAGATACATTTATGCGGGCATCCAACGTATGGATTAATTGCAAAATCTATAGATGGAATTTTTGATTTTGATATGAGATTTTTTACCTCAATCTCGCTAACTTTTATCATATTTTCAGCAGGATGTTTAATCCATCCTGCTGCTTTTTTGAATGATATGCTCTGTAAGTTTGGCTATCTCAAGCTCTTCATTGGTTGGTACGACAAGTATCTTCACTTCGCTTTTGCTGTTTTCAATGTGCGTATTGTTTTCGGCATTTTTCTTTTTGTCGATTAAGATACCGCAATGTGATAAGTCTTTGCAGGATTGATGCCGTACGCTTGCAGAGTTTTCACCGATACCGCCTGTGAAAATTATCGCATCAACTCGTCCTAAAATGGCATAATATGAACCGATATATTTTTTTATACGATAGCAAAACATATCAAATGCAAGTTTGGCTCTCTCATCGCCGTTATTCATCTTTTCTTGCACTTCACGCAAATCGTTTGTGCCGCAGATACCTTTTAGACCGCTTTGTTTATTTAAAAGCATATCAAGTTCATGCGGTTTTAATTTTTCTGTTCTTTCCAGATAAAATACAATAGCAGGGTCTAAATCACCGCTTCTTGTACCCATAATAAGTCCTTCCAAGGGTGAAAGTCCCATGCTTGTGTCGATACATTTGCCATTTTTGATAGCTGCCGCGCTCGCACCGTTACCAAGATGAAGCGTAATGAAGTTGCATTCGCTAAGCGGCTTTTTAATTATCTTTGATGCTTCTTCGGCGATATATCTGTGTGAAGTTCCGTGAAAGCCATAACGTCTAATATGAAGCTTTTTGCATAAATCGTACGGTAAAGCGTATGTATAAGCATATGGCGGCATTGTTTGATGAAATGCCGTATCAAATACCGCTACTTGAGGAACATTGGGCGCTTCTATTTCAGCAGCTTTTATACCGGCTATATTGGCAGGGTTATGAATAGGCGCAAGAGAAGTATTTTTAATAATTTCTTGTAAAATATTATCGTCAATCAATTGAGATTCGTTAAATTCGCCGCCGTGTACAACTCTATGTCCTATGCCGTCTAACTCATCAAGGCTTTTGATGATTTTATTGTCAATCAAAAATGATGATATTATCTCTATACCATGTTCGTGGTTGGGTATCACAAGCTTTTGTATTACCGGCTCTTTGCAGTGTGATGAATTTAATTTAATTTTGCCTAAAGGCTCGCCTATCTGTTCAATTAAACCTGAAGCTAAAACTTTGCGCTCTTTCATTGAGAATAGTTGAAATTTTATAGATGAACTGCCTGAATTAATTACTAATATTTTCATTTACTGCTCCGTTTTGATTTGAGCTGCTTGAATAGCAGTGATGACGACCGTATTTACTATGTCTGCCACAAGACAACCGCGGCTTAAGTCGTTGACCGGTTTTTTAAGTCCTTGAAGCACCGGACCTATAGCTAAAGCGTTTGATGAGCGCTGAACTGCTTTATAAGTGTTATTGCCTGTATTTAAGTCGGGAAAAATAAACACGCTGGCACTTCCCGCTACCTTGCTATCGGGCAGTTTTGTTTTGGCTACAATCGGATCTATCGCGGCATCGTATTGTATAGGACCCTCTATTGGCAGATTAGGATGGTTTTCTTTAGCAAGTTTTGCAGCAAGTCTTACTTTTTCTACCTCTTCACCGCTGCCGGAATTTCCTGTTGAGTAGGAGAGCATAGCGACCTTTGGTTCTATACCGAAACTTTTTGCCGTATCGGCTGAAGATACGGCAATTTGTGCGAGCTCTTCCGCACTTGGGTCTTTATTTATAGCGCAATCTCCGTAAACAAGTACTTTTGTGTCAAGGCACATAAAAAATACACTTGAGATAATAGAGATACCCGGCTTTGTTTTAATAATCTGCAAAGCCGGACGAATAGTATCGCTTGTAGTGTGTATTGCGCCTGATACCATACCGTCTGCATCGCCTTTATAAACCATCATTGTGCCGAAATAACTGCAGTCTTGCATTATTTCACGGGCTTGTTCAAATGTTATGCCTTTTGATTTTCTTAATTCATAAAAATCGTTTATGTACTGCTCCATAAATGCGGATTTTTCCGGCTCAATAACTGTTGCTTTTTTTATATCTATACCAAGACTTGAGGCTCTTCGCGTAACTTCTTCAGGTTTACCCAAAAGTATAATATCAGCTACATCACGTCTTAGAAGTATTTCGCTCGCACGCAGTATTCTATCGTCATTGCTTTCCGGCAAAACAATTCTCTGTCTGTTTTGTCTGGCTCTCTCAAAGAGAGTATGTTCAAACATAATCGGTGTCATTGCCGCAGGAGCGTTTGCAGTATCTATGTTTTTTTCTATTTCATCGGTTTTTACATATTTATTAAAAAGTCCCGATATAAGAGCGATTTTACGTTCATTTGCAGGCTTAATCTGTGGCTGAATATCTTTTGTTTTCAATAATGTCGAGATGGTATCGCCATCTGCGCTTAAGATGGGAATGGATATTTTCGAAAAACCTTCTATAAGCTTCAAAAATGAGCTTTTAGGAAGTATATTTCCGCTTAAAAGAATGCCTGCTATCATCGGATAAGCTCCGGAATTATTTGCCATAATTGCTGCTAAAATAATATCCGATCTGTCGCCTCCTGTGATTATAAGGTCGCCTTCTTGAAGGAATGTCAGCATGGTATCTATAGTAGTTGAGACAACTCTTATCTGTTTTGCTACACGGCGCAAATCCTCTTTTTTGCCAAAAATAAATTTACATTTAAGAGTATTTTTGATATCTTCAATCGTTGGGCTGTTTAACTCTTCCACTTCAGGCAGCATATATACAGGTACGCTTGTTTGAAATAACTCCTTTTTATTTGCTTTTAACTCTTTAAGAGTATTTGTATCAAGACGGTTAATGAAAGTGCTGAAGTGTGTACAGTCGGCTTTTTTGATAATGTTGGTTTCTATATTTACGACTTCAGCTATTTGTGTCATTTTTCGCTCTTTGCCACTTATAATGTTGACAACAGGAGTACCTAAATGTTTTGCAAACTCAAGATTGATATCAAAATCAAAAGTTGATGGCAGTAAAGAGCGTTCAATGCCTCCGCATATAACAAAATCATATCTTTGCTCAAACTCTTTAAACTTAGCTATAAGATTTTGTGTTAATTCGCTCAGTTTACCTTTGGCAGCAGCAGATTTGACTTCATCAAGAGTAAAGCCTAAAGCATGTTCGACTGTCATATCAAGTTTATAATGTTTAAGCATAAATGAAGTGATATTGTCCTCTTCTTTTGAGAGAACTACAGGTCTGAAAAAGGCTATATTTTTGACTTTGCGCCTCAATATGTCCATAAAACCCATACTAACAAAGAGTGTTCCCGAATAAGGCTCTAAAGATGTTATGTAGAGACTTTTGATTTTCATTTTGGTACTTCCTTTATTAATTATTAAACTTTCTTATGACAAATTATATAATTTAAGAAGTATTATATGTAAAACATACTTTATTTTGAGAAATAAAGTATGTTTTGAAAAAGTGAAGCTTAAATAGTGTAACTATTTGTAATAAATGTGTAAAGTCTGGACTTTTAGAATTTATCTTTAACCGCCTTTTGCAGCTGCCCCCATCTCCCACATAGGCATAAAAATGCCAAGTGCCAAAAGCAAAACCATACAAGCCAAAAATGCCAATAAAATCGGCTCAATGTAACTTGAAAGATTGTCTATAATTGCATTAAATCTATCTCTGAAATAATCTGTAACTTTTGATAGCATCATATCAAGAGTACCGCTCTGTTCGCCGGCTTGAATCATCTGTATAAGCATATTTTCAAAAAGCTTCGTTTCTCTGAATGAGTCGGTAAGCGATACACCTCTTTGGACAGATATTTTGACTAATGCCAGCCTCTCTTGAAGAGTTGTATTGGTGACGGTTAAAATTGATGTATCAAGCGCTTCAATGACAGGAATACCTGCACGGATTAATTCCGATAGAATAAGCGTAAATCTGTTGAGATTTGAAAAAAATATGATTTTTCCTATCAGATATGTTTTAAGCATATATTTATCGCATTGTGCATGAAAAATAGGATTTTGTCTGTATGAGCGGATAATAAATAAAAATCCGATAATACCGACAACTAAAATATGCAATCCATAATTAGAAATCGCGCTCTCTATGCTTAAAAGTATCTTTGTAGGTATGGGTAGTTTCTCTTCTGCGCCGAGTTGTTTAAAGATATCCCTAAACTTTGGTACAACTTGAGTCATTAAAATAATAAATGCTATCGCCATTGCCGTGACAATTGTCAGCGGATATCTTATAGCTTTTTTGAATTTCTTTTTATTTTCATTAACCTCTTCAAGAATATCGGCAAGTTTTTTTAGTGAATCTGCCATATTGCCGGTACTTTCACCAAGTTCTATCATAGCTATGCTGACATCTCCTAACTCCTCCTTAAAAGCCGAAGCTGAAGCAGTTAGGCTAAGACCAGAGTTTAAATCATCATCTATTTTAGCAAAAATTGCCCTCAATCTCTCATCTGCCGCCGCTCTTCCTACTTCTTTAACGCTGTCGTGTATGGGGATACCAGCATTTGCCATAACGGCTAATTGTCTAAATGAAGCGATAAGAAATTCTACTTTAACGCTCTTTTTAAATATTGCGTTTACAATAGTATTTTTAAACTTTTCAATTGTTTCATCTAAAGGAGCGGATGTTTCTGTAATTTTTACAATTGAACTGTTCGGATTTCTTGCTTTAAAAATCTTAATGGTTTCGGCTCTGTTTGCAGCTTGCAAAACAGTCTTTGATTGTTTGCCTTTAACTAAATATATGACTTCAAAATATTTCAAATTCATGATTTTGCCACCCTTAATACTTCATCTACAGATGTTATGCCTTTTGCTGCACGGATAATACCATCTTTGAAAAGATCTATAAATCCTTCGGCGTAGGCTTGCCTTTTTATTTCGTCTTTCGTAGTGCCTTGAGCAATCATGCTTGCGACTTTTTCGCTGATAGGTAAAATTTCAGATATCATCTCACGCCCAAGATAACCTGTTTGTGAGCATTTTTCACATCCTACTGCTTTGTAGAATGTGTAGTTTTCAGGGATAAACGGTTTTATTTTATTGAGCATGTTCATTGGTATATTTATTTTTGTCTTGCAATTGGGACAAAGCTTTCTTACGAGTCTTTGCGCCTCTATGGCTACTAAAGCACCGCTTATAAGATACGGTTCTATGCCCATATCTACAACTCTTGTTACTGCGCTTACGGCGTCATTTGTGTGAAGTGTTGAAAAAACTAAGTGTCCCGTCAAAGCTGCTTGCACGGCGATTCTAAGAGTCTCTTGATCTCTAATCTCACCTATCATTATAATATCCGGATCTTGTCTTAAGATAGAACGTAAAGCTGAAGCAAATGTAAGATTTGCTTTTTCGTTTACATGTACTTGCTGGACAAGGTTTAATTGATACTCTACAGGGTCTTCAACGGTGATAATTTTTGTTTCAACGCTTTTTATGGCGTTAAGTGCTGCATAAAGTGTTGTACTTTTACCGCTTCCTGTTGGTCCTGTAACCAAAATAATACCATAAGGTGCTCTCATGGAGCGCGAAAATTTTTCATAGTTTGATGGGTGCATACCAAGGTTTTCGAGTTTAATCATAATTTTTGATTTGTCCAAAATTCTCAAAACTATTGATTCGCCGAATAGTGTAGGCAGAGCAGAGATACGAAAGTCATACTCTTTACTTAATATTTTGGCCGAAAATCTGCCGTCTTGAGGCTTTCTTTTCTCGGCTATATCCATATTAGACAAAAGCTTTATTCTGGAAGACAGAGGCGGATATATATCTTTTTCAAAAACAAATGTTTCTGCTAACATGCCGTCTATTCTGCTTCTGACTATACAGTTTTTTTCAGTTGGCTCTATGTGAATATCGCTTGCCCGCGCAAGAATAGATGTTTTCAGTATTGCCTCTATAAGTTTTAAAATACCCGAAGATTCTTGAGGATTGCTTGCTGCACTCGTTGTTATTTCACGTCTTATTTCATTGATAATACCGTTTATGCTTTCACTAAGCTCTATTTTATTGAAATATTTTTCAATCAATGATGGGTCTGCTATAACGGCTTTGACCATTTTTCTATTAAACAATCTTTGCAAACCGTCAATAGTTGCCATATTTGAAGGGTCTTTTACTGCAATATATATATTTATATCATCTTCTTTTACGGGAAGAGCATCATATTTTTTAAGTTGTGGAAGTGCAACTCTTTTTGATAGTTTATAATCAATATCTATAGAATCTAAATCGATATATTCAAGTCCAGATTCTTTTGCAAGAAAACTTAAAAACACCTCTGGTTGTATGCCAAATTCTGTTGTAATGCTCTCTAATGTAATTGTTCCGCTCTTGTAAAATCCCAAAAGCAAAATAAGAAGATCATCTTTTGAAAAGTAACCATTATCTATGAGGACAGAGCCTAAAGAAGAATCGTCTTTAGCGGCTTCATCTTTAATATTTTCGGCAGTTTGTTCATCTATAATTCTATTTCCGACAAGATAATTGATAATGGCATCCGCTGCTGCTAATTCTTCCATCTATAAAACTCCTAATCTAGGCTCTATCTATATTCGCCGCTTCTAATATTTTTCAACAAATTAACTGCGCTTGTTGCGTCTTTGGCGTAATTAGTATATATCTCTAAAGCCCGTATAGCGTCATCTATTTTACCAAGTCTTACTTGACTTTTAGCAAACATAATCCAACTTAATTCATTTTGCGAATCTATTTCATTGGCTCTCAGTGCCCATTCTAACGATTTTTTATAATTTTTTCTCTCAAAATACTCTTCGGAAATCATTGTGGCGAAAACCATGTTGTTTGAAGCCTCAAATTTTTTGATTAATTCTTCTATATTTTGTATATCGTTTGTCTCTATAATAATTTTATTTTCCACTGGCGGCTTGATGATTTCCCGCATTTTTGGAAGCTGCTCTGCAGTATTGACCTTTTTTGGAGAGTCATTAACCGGGATATTGCTTGTATTGGAAACGTTTTGAATCGGTGGTTCTACAGGTTTAGCAGTTTCTGTTTTTACTGTTTGATTATCTATTTCTTCTGCAGTAGTATTTGTCTCTTCCAATTGGGCTGCAACCGTTGTCATATTGTTATAAGTGCTTGGAACAATAGTTGTTTGATTTGTTTGGTGTATTGTTGTTTGGTTGCTGTTTGCCTTGGCATTGCTCATTGAGCTATCTCTTATAACAAGGAAAAGAAGTATAAGTGACGCTATAAAAAGAAGTACAAGAAAAATAGCCACAAGTCTTCTAAATAAAATTTTATTTTTATACTCTTTCCAACGCTCTTCAAACGTTATTATCTCTTCGGTTTTAAGCATTGATTAGTCCTGTTGTAATTCCTGCCATCTCAATCAACTTTTTTCTGCTGTTTTTATCGGATACGATTGAGGGCTTGTTAGATTCATAATATTCATATATTTCAAACAGTTTAAATAGAAATTTATTTACTGTTCTAAGATTGCCGTGTGTTAGCGAAAATATAAGTGAAATATAGTCTTTGACATAGGTGAGATATTCAAATTTATTGTGATATAAAAACTTTTTTTCCAAATATGAGCGGATTTCAGCCATTTCAGAATCGCCGAGCTCTATACTCTCCCATATTCTTGTCTTAAAGTAGTCTTTTGCCAGAACTTCTTCTTTTTCTGTCTTATGTACGGTAAAAAGAAATTTAAATAGCCTCGTATCGGCCATTAAGCGAACTTTTTCCGTTAAATCTCTTGGGTAGAGCTGCGCTTCATCTAAAAGAACAGTTACGGTGGTTTGCTCCGAAATCTTTGGCACTTTTGTTTTATATATATCTAAAAACTCTTCATAACCACTAAATGAAGGTGCTTTTATGGCAAATACCTCTTCAAATAGAGATTTTAGAAACTGTTTTTCGTCAAAAAAAGGTCTTGGAAAAAAGACAATAGGGTATTTACCTCTAAGGTCGCTGTATATCTTTTCCAGCAAAAATGTTTTACCGGTACCAGGTTTTCCGTAAAAGAGAACAAGTTTCAACGGTTTGCTGATAGCATTAGATAGTTTATCGTAAGCAATTACGGATTTGTCAAGATTTATATAATCAAAGACTCTGCCTTCAATAAATATATTCTTGACATCTGAAAATCTGTTTAAAATGTCGCTCATTATTTACCAAGAGATTTATAGCCTAAATCATTTAAAGATTTAGCAGAAATAGCCGATGTGTCATCGCTGCCTATGACTTTTGGAGTAATGATAAATACAAGCTCTTTCGTCTTTGTCTCTTCTCCTGCGTATTTAAACGCATAGCCAAGCAATGGAATACTTCTAAGTAATGGAATGCCTTTATCTGTATGCACAACAGAGTTTGTGATTAATCCACCAAGAACTATAGTATCTCCGTTTTTAACATTTACAACGGTTGAGAGTTTTTTCTCTGTTGTATCCGGAGCTATTCTTCTCGGCGTTGTCTGTTTTTGATTATCTTCTACATATTTAAAATCGCTGATAGAAGGGTTAATTCTTAACATAATATTGTTATCATCTGAAACTGTTGGCAATAAATTTAGCAAGATGCCGATAAATACGGAGTAGTTAGTAACATCTTCGGAGATAACATTGCCATTGCCGCTTCCGGCATTGCTCGTTGTCTCTGTTGTCTGATAATTTATTGTATCGCCTACAGTGATAAGTGCTTGCTGGTTGTTAAGCGTCAAAACTTTAGGGTTGGATATAACGTCTGTTTTGCCTTTTTCTTTCAAAAAATCAAAAACACCGTCAAGAGAAAAAGAGACACCGGCATTAAAGGCTACAAGTTTTCCTATATCATTTGAATCAATATGTCCGCTATTGCCAAAACGTGTTCCTTTTTTGTATGTCTCTCCTAACTCGTATCCATTTGTCAAATCCCAATTACTACCACTCCATGACGAACCCGTATTTATACCAACTATATCGCTTGCTGCATCAGCAATAAATCCAAGTTGAAATTTTGACCAGTCTATACCCATTCTGTTATCGTCATTTAAATCAACTGATAGAATTGTAACGTCAATCAGTACTTGCTTTAACAATCTCTTCTTTAGTGCGTCAAAATAATCTTGAGCTCTTTTTAGCTGTTCTTTTGTGGCTGTTATAGTTACAAGCCCTGCTTTGGAATTAATAATAGGCGGTTTTGCAACATATATCTCTCTGCCTGTATTAACCACAGCCTGCACTTCGGCATCAATAGTCTTCCAAAAATCAAACTCCTCTTTAACAGTTATGGAGTTATCTGCTTTATCCGGAGCCTCGCTGGCACCGCCGCCTGCTTCTTGTGGAGTAGCGCTTACAGAAGCACTCATAGTAGCGGTTCCTTGTCTGATGGATGTTATATAATCAACTTTGAAACTCTTTGTCTCTAGCGCCGATAGTTTTAAAACGCTGTTTTTATATTCATAATTGAGATTATTTGAGGCTAATAAAATATCCAAAGTTTCAAAAAGTGATTTATCTTTAATGTTTGTGCCGTATAGAGGCTGATTTGCTATCTCTATTGCTGGAGCATCAGCAAATACAATGCTAAAATCACACGATTCGGATAACTGTGACAATATCTCTGCTAATTGTACATTAGCATTTATTTTTATATTTAAGTTTTTATACTCGCACCCTTTTTTTGTTTGCAAAGCTTTATTATTTTGAGGAGCCGCAAACGAATATTGAGGCAATAATGCAAGTAACGCCATGCAAGCTGCAAAAGCAATGCTTTTCTTAGTTTGTTGTAATGATGCTATTTTCATTTTTTTCCCTTAAGAATAATTCTAGTCTTTTATTTTCATTGCCCAAAACAACACTTTTTTGTTTTATAGCAATAACCCTTAAATCATGTATCAATGAACCTTGTTTTAACCAAGAGTCATTAATTTTAACCTTATTTTCAAGTATGGCATTTAATTGAAATGTAGGGCTTGTAACATTACTGGTATCCGCAACATTTGCTGTTCTTATAACGGCAAAAGGATCAGATAGTTTGTCTATTTCGTTATTTGGGATACCAACGCGTACTTCACTAATCTCATTAAAGTATCTGTCATATCTTGCTATATCTGCACTGTTATCTCCGAATAGATTAAGCGTGCCGACTAATACAGCGGCTATTAAAAAATATTTTTTCAATATAGCATCCCCCATACAGCAAGTTTAATATTACTATCAAGTATATTTGTAATATTGCTTGATATTGTGCTTTCATAAACATCAACAACCAATTGACTCTCTTCAAGAGCATTGATAAATTTTATGACATTGTGGAAAGAACCGCGAGAATTTATATTTATATTCAAAACTTGTTCGATTTTTTCATTTTGCAAATCTTTATTGTCTTTGAAATCGTTTTCTATTTTTAGAATATTGATTTTATATTCTTTAGCTAAGGCTGTTATTCTATCCATAAACGAAGCCCAGCTTTTATCATTAAAAAGAAGATACGACAGCTCTTTTAATTTTTCATCCACATATCCGTTTACATATTGCATATTCTTTAGCAGTTCACTGTCAGTTTTAATTCGACCTTCAAGTCGGGTTACTGCATTTTGATTATTATTTATGTATACCTCTTCGGCATTAAGTTTTTTTGTAGTTGTGGCTAATTGTGCCGTATATTGGTTGTAAAATCTTTCTGCTTCGGGAAATACGAGAAAGTATATAACAAAAACAATCAAACCCGCCACTACAAGGTAAATTAAATAAACTTCGCCTACCTTTTTTGAAGAAAGGTAGTTATCCAATTTGTCTAAAAGCGTATCGTTATTCATTATAATATCTCCATATGGATATCGCTTCTATACCTGCTGGTATTAGCGTCTTTGCTTATCTCTTTTGTTCTTACAGTATATTTTTTAGTATCCGCTACAGCGCTTATAAATTCCGTAAACCGCTTTTCGTCGAGTCCTGTAAGCGATAGTATTATTGTATTATTGTGTTGCTCTATTTTTTCTATTTTGACACTATTATTATTGGACAGGTTAACCATATCGGATATAACAGTTGCCTTCATCGCATAATCAATTCTTTTGGAACGAATCTCTTCCAATAGACTTGTTCTTGTTTTAAGAATACTGTTTTCATTGGTTAATTGTTTGCTGATGGCGTCACTTTGTGCTTGCAAGCTGCCAATTTGTGTTCTTAATGTATCAGCTTGCGGTTTTATCTCATTATATTTTGTCTCTTTTATATTATATGATATGTATTTGTAAGCTCCAAAGCCATATTGATATATCGGATATGCCAATGAAGCTGCAAGTGCCAATCCTGCTACTGCAAGGAATTTACCTGCCGGTCTTTTTGAGAGTGGATCCGGACGTTTAAAAATGGTAAAGTTTGCAATTGTGCTGTTATCATCCGACTCTGCATATATTTGGGCGCTCAAAGCCATCATTACATGTATTTGGTCTATATAATGTTCTCTTGAATTAATAGAGATGTTAAAGTTAAAATCAAGCGCTTCAATGCCCATATAACTTTTAGCATACTCATTCATACCAAATATAATACCAATATCTGTGCCTATGTAAACTCTTGCTATTTGCGAGATATTGCAATATCTTTTTGCATAAACGGAGATATCATTTATATATAAAAATATCTCTCCGAATAGTTTCATAAATTGTTGCTGGTATTTTATATCCGTCGTATTTAATCCGTCTTTTTTAAGCATTGAGAAGAAAGTGTCTTCGTCAATTCTCTCCCCAAGCAGTGAACAGAATCTCTCATTTATTTCGCGAAGCGAATAACGCAAAGATTTAGAATATAAATAGTGCCCGTTTTGATACAGGGCTAAAAATGCATCGTTTTTTTGGAAATAGATAAAACACTCTGCACCACCGTGCTGATCTATAATGCCTTTTTTATAAAGAGCGCCAATAAGAAACGGAGCTGCGGTAATATAATCCACATAAGATATCTTTTTTCTCAGTGGTATAAAACTTTGCATTAAAGTGTCACTGTTAACCGCAAATACATCATATATGTAATTTTTTTGGTCGTTGGCGGAAGCAGACGTTTCAATATAATTGATTTTGTAATTTATGGATGAATCCAGCCCTAAATCTTCATAAGCTTTTATTTCAAGAGCATCTTTAAGATCATTTTCAGGAATACTTCTGCTAATTTCAAGTGTTCCGGAAACAATATCTTTTGTCATTACATAAGATATAAAAAAACTACTGTTTTTAAAAGATGATTTGTGTAAATCGTTCTCTATCATCTCGTTAGAATCAAATGTATAAGACGTAACAGAGTACGGATCTATTGTTACTGTAGACGAAGCATACTTATTGAGTTTTTCCCTTTTTAATCTTGCCATTAAACCCATCCTTAAGACTATACAGTGGCTATTGTAACATAAAAAATGCTGTTTGCATTCACTGGAATCCAAATTTTATCAATATTTTTTCGTTTTTTGTCCAATTTTTATTACAATTTATAGATATTTTGATAAATATTTGCTTATTGGTTAATTTTTCCATCATCTCTCTTGCGTAAATACTTATCTTTTTTATTACATTTCCATTTTGCCCAATGAGTATATTTTTTTGGCTTTCCTTTTCAACTATAATAGTTGCATATACTTTATCGAGATTTTCACTTTCTTCAATCCTGTCTATGATTACATGAGAAGAGTAGGGTATTTCGTCGCTTACAAATTCAAAAACAGCTTCTCTTATATATTCGGCATAAATTTCCCGTATCATTTGTGTGCTAATAAGTTCTGGATCATAAAAATAAGGATGTTTTGGCATAAATTTTTGCAGTTCATTTAATAAATAACTTTTTGCGCTTTTATGTTTTATGGATATTGGTATGAGCGTTTTAAAATTTGATTTGTAAGGCTCAAATTCGGATAATTTTTTTAAAAGCTGACCATTAGTAATTTTATCGCATTTTGTGAGCAGTATTATATGAGGAATTTTAAGCTCCTTGGATAAAAAATCTTTATAACTTTGCAAAGAGTCTGTTGCGGGCAATAAAAATAGTATTAAATCTGCATCTCCCATAGCTTTTAGTGTCTCTTCAAGCATAAATTTATTTAAAAGTCTTTCACTCTCATGAATTCCGGGAGTGTCTATGAAAATAAATTGCGTTGAATTGTGCATAACTATCGCATTAGCTCTTTTTCTTGTAGCATTAGCTTTTTTGGAAACCATAGCAACTTTTTCATCTAAAAGCCAATTTAAAAGTGAACTTTTGCCGGCGTTTGGCTTGCCTATTATCGCAATAAATCCGGCTCTTTGCTCATTCACAGAATATACCTTGCCGCGTCCTCATTGTCAACTATTGTATCAAGTTTATTGTGGACAAGCTGTGCTGTTATATTTATCTTTTCTCCTTTGTGGATATCGGCATCAAAACTTATATCTTCAATAACCTTTTCTATAATAGTATGTAACCTTCGTGCACCTATATCTTCTGTCTTTTCATTTGTGATGTATGCGATTTTTGCTATTTCTTCTATCGCATCGTCGTCAAATATAAGCTCAACTCCTTCCGTCGAAAGTAATGCTTTATATTGACGTAAAAGCGAATTTTTGGGTTGAGTCAGTATTTTATAAAGCGTGTCTTCATCAAGCGGATTAAGCTCTACTCTTAGCGGAAATCTACCTTGAAGTTCAGGAATAAGGTCGCTTGGTTTGCTTAAATGAAATGCGCCTGCTGCAATAAAAAGAATATGGTCGGTATCTATTGAGCCGAGTTTAGTAGAAACTGCAGAACCTTCTACTATAGGCAGCAAATCGCGCTGAACACCCTCTTTGCTTGGGTCTTGTCTGCCTTGAGATGCGCTTGATACTGCAATTTTATCTATCTCATCTATAAAAATTATTCCCTCTTCCTGCGCTCTTTTTACAGCTTCTCTTTTTATTATTTCGTTATTTAGTATGTTGTCGGCAGCTTCGGCTTTAAGAGCCTCTTTTGCTTCTTTTATAGACATCTCTTTTTTGATATTATTTTGTCCTACGCTTAAAATTTTAATAAAAGATTCCTGTACTTTTATCATTTCAGGAGGCATATCGTTTCCGCCGTCAAATTCTCCACTTCTGTGCGGCAGTTCAACTTCTATGTTCAAGTTGTCCAAATCTCCGCTTTTTAACCTCTCTCTCATCTTTTCATAACCTTGCTTATAAGCATTCTGCTTGTCTTCGCTGGCTCCTTTTGGAAGAGGCGGTAAAAGTTTTTCCAATATATTTTTTTCTACATATTTTTCTATGGCTTCTTTATTTTTTTCTTTATGCTCATTTTTGACAAGATTTAAAGCTGCAAGTGCCAAATCTCTTACCATAGATTCAACGTCACGCCCAACAAAACCTACCTCTGTATACTTACTTGCTTCCACTTTGACAAATGGCAGATTCATCATTTTTGCAAGTCTTCTCGCGATTTCCGTTTTGCCTACACCTGTTGAGCCTATCATGAGAATGTTTTTCGGCATAACCTCTTGCCGTATGGATGGTTCCAGTTTAAGTCTTCTATATCTGTTTCTAAGTGCTATGGCAATAGCTTTTTTTGCTTCAAATTGTCCTATAATATATTCGTCTAAATATATAACAATCTCTTTTGGCGTTAAATTCATTACTGTTTGTTATCCTCTAATGTAAAAATTTTTATAGATCGGTTTGTATAAATGCAGATATCTGCTGCTATTTCAAGACTCTCTTTGACTAAAACTTCTTCATCTATATCAGTGTGTTTATTTAAAGCACGTGCGGCTGAAATGGCGTAACTGCCGCCGCTGCCAATAGCCGCTATCTGTCCGTCTTCCGGTTCTACAACGTCTCCGGTACCGCTTAGTATGAAAATATTTTCGCGATTTAATACTATCATCATAGCTTCTAAACGCCTTAAATACTTGTCTTTGCGCCACTCTTTGGAAAACTCTACGGCTGATTTTAAAAGATCGCCTTTTTTCTGCTCCAATATCCTTTCAAACATATCAAATAGATTAAAAGCATCCGCCGTGCTTCCTGCAAATCCGCCAAGAACACTGCCGTTGTATAGTTTTCGTATCTTAACGGCATTGCCTTTCAAGATAGTATTACCGAAAGTTACTTGCCCGTCTCCGCCGATGACTGATTTTTTTTTGCCTTTCAAGGCTAAAATTGTAGTTGCGTGAAACATCTCTATTCGCCTATAATCTCTATAGTCAAGTTTGAATGTATGCCGTGTCCTAATTTTATCTGGATATCAAAAATACCCGTACTTTTTATTGGCAGTTCTATCTCTATATTTTTTTTATCTATTTCGATTTTGTGTTGCGCCTCAAGCTCTTTAGCAATTTCTTCTTTTGTAATCGCACCAAATAGACTCCCATTTGCACCCAAAGAGCGTTTAATGATGAGTTTTATATTGCTAAGTATTTTATCCGCAGCTTTTAATTTTTCTATTTCTGCTTCCGCTTCGGCTGCTTTTTTTTTCTGTTCGGCTTCATATTGGCGCACAACATCGTTTGTAGCAAGTTTTGCAAGTCCTTTTCCTAAAAGAAAATTTTTGCCGTATCCATCTTTAACCTCTTTTATTTCACCTGTTTTACCAAGTCCTTTTACATCTTTTAAAAGTAAAACCCTCATTATTTTCCTTTGCTATTTTTTCTATTTTTTCCGCTTATGATAAATCTAAGAGCATTGAGTTTTATAAAGCCTTCTGCGTCTTTTTGGTTGTAAACCTCATCTTCTTCAAAAGTGCTGAATGCCGTGCTGAAAAGATTATCTGTTTTTGAATCTCTGCCTATGGTTACGACGTTTCCTTTATATAATTTAAGTCTTACCGTTCCATTTACGCTTGTCTGTGTTTTATCTATTGCAGTTTGCAGCATTTCGCGCTCAGGACTGAACCAAAAGCCGTTATATACAAGGTTTGCATATTTTGGCATCAATTCATCTTTTAAGTGCGCTGCTTCCTTATCAAGTGTTATGCTCTCTATAGCACGGTGTGCTTTTAGCATTATTGTGCCGCCTGGTGTTTCGTAACAGCCGCGCGATTTCATGCCAACATATCTGTTTTCTACAATGTCTATTCTGCCGATACCGTTTTTTGCTCCCAACTCATTTAATGCCGTGAGCATTTGTGCAGGAGTTAAATCTTTTCCGTTTAGTTTTATAGGATCGCCGTTTTTGTATTCTATCTCTATAATTTCCGCAATATCCGGCGCTTTTTCAGGGCTTAGTGTCCATCTCCACATGCTCTCTTCAGGCTCTTTGCTCGGGTCTTCCAAAATAAGTCCCTCATAAGAGATATGCAGTAGATTTGCGTCCATAGAATAGGGCGATTGCTGTCCTCTTTTTTCTATATCAATACCATGTTTTTGCGCATACTGCAATAGTTTTGCGCGCGAATTCAAATCCCACTCTCTCCATGGAGCTATTATCGTGAGGTCGGAATTGAAATTTAAGTATCCTATCTCAAATCTAACCTGATCATTTCCTTTGCCTGTGGCTCCGTGAGATACGGCGTCAGCTCCAGTAAGAGCTGCTATCTCGGCTTGTCTTTTGGCTATCAGCGGGCGCGCTACAGAAGTTCCCAAAAGATATTCGCCCTCATACAGTGCATTTGCTCTAAACATTGGAAATACATATTCTCTCACAAATTCTTCTTTTAAATCTTCTATATATATATTTTCCGGTTTTATTCCAAGAGAGATGGCTTTTTGCCGTGCTGGTTCAACCTCTTCGCCTTGTCCTATATCGGCGGTAAAAGTAACGACTTCGCATTTGTACTCATCTTGCAGCCATTTTAAAATAATACTTGTATCAAGTCCGCCCGAATATGCCAAAACTACTTTTTTAACATTTTTTTTCATTATAAAATCCTCGCATAAAATAGGACTCAAATAATAGCTAAAATTATATTAAAAATGATATTAAATACTGCTAGTTACACAAAGTGTGCTAAAATATATAAATTCATCTTAAATAAAAAGGACGATTTATGAAACATATTCTTTTGTTTGCAGTTTCACTCTTTTTACTTGCGGGTTGTGCTTTAAAACACGATATTGCACTTATAGGATTCAACACGGACGGTGTTTTGCAAGGTATCTTTGATGAAAAGGACCAAGTGGTAACCGTTATTATGGAAGACGGTGAGGTATTAAAAGGTAAATACAGTTCGTTTGATGATGACGGCTCGGTAACTTTCGGCAATACTATAGGTTATTCATCCGGTGGCAGATACCGTAGCAGCGGCAGTTTTGGCGGTATTGGCATGGGGATAAATTTCAGCGCGGAGAGCAAAAAGTATGCGCTTTTAACAAGTGAAACTTCACCTTTAAAAATGGAAATAGTAATTATGCTGCGAAGCTGGACAAAAAACGGTATGGGCGAAGCGAAAACAAACGATGGAAGAGTTTATAAGATACAGTTTTGATTTGTGATTTTATATTTTAAAGTTTTATTCGGTATTTTATTGTCTTATATTGATGCCGAATAAAACCGTTTATTGCTTTTTTTGCTTCCTTTTTTATATAAAACATACGCTGCTCCTGTGCATAAGCCTATAAATATACCTGTAATCCAATATGGAAAAATCCACCTGAACATATCGTAAGACAATATTGCTATTGTTACGCTGACTAATACTAAAATATTAAATACCAAAAGTAAAATTTGTGCAAGTTTCATCATATACTCCTTTGAAAATTTGTGGATTATACTATAGATTTTCTGATTGATAGCGCGTGAAAATCAACATACAAGAAAAGTATAAATTGCTCCATACTTTTAGTTTTTTAAAAATTTTATGCTACAATCGCGCTTATGTTAGAAAAATCAATTAATCCTAAAATTATCGGTCTTGTATTGCGGAAAGATACACATTTGAAAAATGAGTATGAGAAGATTAAAAGTATATTTGCTTTTTATAATTCAGAAATTATTTTAGAAGAAAACAGTGCGAAAACTATCGGTTTGAACGGGCTTCCTATCCAAAAATTATGTACTGTTTGCGATTTACTTATTTCACTTGGCGGAGATGGTACGTTATTGTGGACAGTAAGAGAGAGTTTTCGTTTTCAAATCCCGATATTGGGTATTTGCGCCGGCAGGCTTGGCTATTTAACTGCTTTAAAGATAGATGAACTTGAGAGTTTTGCAGTGCAGCTATATCGCAAAGAGTACAAAATAAATATAAGAGCGATGTTTGACGTAACGCTTAAAAGAGGAGACAAAGAGATAAGAAGTACAGCTTTTAACGAAGTGGTCTTCTCGCGCGCTAAAATAGCTTCCATGGCAACTGTAGAGGCTTATGCTAATGGTGAACATTTTAATTCGTATTTCGGCGATGGTGTACTGCTCTCAACACCTAACGGCTCTACAGCCTATAATCTTTCTTGCGGAGGTCCTATTGTGTTGCCGCAGACGCAGGCCATGATACTTACGCCTATCTGCCCGCACTCTTTAACACAGCGCTCAATTGTGCTTTTCAACGAGTATGAAATAACTCTGAAAAGTAAAGACAATACCGTAGTTATCATAGACGGACAGGATGTATATGATATGCAGGATTTTGATTTTGTTAGTGTCAAATATGCAAAAGATGGGGCAAAATTGATAGGCAAAGCAGTCCAAAGCGATTTTATTGCTCTTAAAGAGAAATTATCATGGGGACATAGGTGATAGAGAGTTTTTATCTGAAAGAGCATTTGAGTTTTAAAGAGGAGAGGCTGAATTTTAAAAATGGACTTATTGTCTTTTCGGGTCCCAGCGGTGCGGGAAAATCACTCTTTTTTAATGCACTTTTGTCGGTTTTTGGATTTAGCGTAAGCGATGCAGCGCTACTTGAAGCGGTCGCGGATGATAAATTGTCGTTAGATGAGTATGGTATAGAAAAAGAAGCGGTAACCATATTTAAATTTATCAAACAAAAAAGTGCACGCTATTTTGTCAATTCACAAAATATTTCCCAAAAAGTACTTAAACAGCTTGCTTCAGGCTTTATTGGTTATCTCTCTTTACGCGATACGGGCGAGTTTGAAAATAGTTCGCTTTTAGCTCTGCTTGATGCGTATGCGGCAAAGAACGATCGGGCGCATATGCAAAAGATTACTGCTTATAAAGAGTGTTATGAAAAATTTGTCGAAATAAAAGATACGCTTGAGAAAATCAAAACCGAAGAGTCAAAAATAAACGAATTAAAAGAGTTTGCCTCTTACGAAATAGGTAAAATAGAAGCCGTTAATCCTAAAGTAGGCGAAGATGAAGAGTTGATAGAGTTTAAAAAAAGACTCTCTAAAAAAGAGAAGATACAAGAAGCTATTTCGCAGGCTGAAGCGATATTTGAAAGCGAACATGCCGTAAACAGTGCACTTGGTTTGATGGGGCAAGAGAGTGCGCTGTTTGATGAAACGATGAATTTTTTGCGCGCTGTGTTTGAAGAGGAGATGCAAAAGATAAATGAACTTGAAGATATCGATGTAGAGAGCGTGTTGGACAGAATAGAACAAATCAAAGCTTTAAAGACACGTTTTGGTTCTATAGAGGAGATATTGGAGCATTTAAAAAAGCGCAAAGAGGAGTTAGCTCATTACGAAAATATCAGTTTTGAGAAAAAATCTCTTGAAGCAGACTTTAAAAAATTAAATAGTTTGCTTGATATGGCAGCACAAGAGTTGTCCGCTTCGCGCGAAAAATTTTTAAAACCACTTGAAAAGCTTATTAACAGCTATCTTGAAAAAATGTATTTAAAGCCTTGCAGCATAAGTCTTTTAAAAACATTGCCTTATGATTTAGGTGCGGAGGAGATGAGTATAACCTTGCAGGATATTGAAATAAAAAAAGTAAGTGCGGGAGAATTTAACAGATTGCGTCTTAGTCTCATTGCAGCAGCAAATGAGACAAAAGCGAACAGCAGCGGAGTTTTAATACTTGATGAAATAGACTCAAATCTAAGCGGCAAAGAGTCTATGAGTGTGGCAAATGTTTTAAAAGAGATTTCGGCAAATTATCAGATATTTGCAATCTCGCATCATCCGCAGCTTTCATCTTGCGCCGATCAGCATTTTCTCGTATGGAGAAAGGATAATGAGAGCCATATAAAAGAGTTAAATGAAGAAGAGAGAATAGAAGAGTTGTCCCGTATGATAAGCGGAGCAAATATTACAAATAAAGCGCGGGAATTTGCGAAGAGCTTAAGACGGGATAACAGATGATAATAGATACGCACTGCCATTTGGATGACAGCAGATTTGAGGGCGATTTAGACGATGTAATACAAAGGGCTAAAGAGGCGCAAATTTACGGTATATTGATACCTGGAGCCGATATATTTGACTTACCTAAGGCAAAAAATATTTCTTATAAAAATGATAATGTTTTTTATGCAGCAGGCGTGCATCCGTATCATCATAAAGATTATCAGCAGAGTGTTTTGGAAGAGTATTTGCAGGATGAACGCTGTATAGCTGTGGGTGAATGCGGGTTGGATTACTTTAGACTGCCAAAAGACGATGATAAAAAAATAGAAGAAAAAGAGGCACAAAAAGAGGTTTTTATAGCACAGATAAAACTTGCGGCTAAATTTAATAAGCCTTTAATCGTTCATATAAGAGAGGCAAATCAAGATAGTTTTGATATTTTAAACGAATATGCCGTAAGTGCCGGCGTGATTGGAGTATTACACTGCTATAATGCGTCCGAATTGCTGCTTGAACTAAAAGAAAATTTCTATTTTGCCATCGGTGGAGTTTTAACTTTTCAAAATGCTAAAAATTTGTCAGATATCTTGCCTAAAATCCCAAAAGAGAGGCTCTTGTTTGAAACGGATGCCCCGTATCTTACGCCGCATCCGCACAGAGGAGAACGAAATGAGCCCTCGTATACAAAATACGTTGTCGAAAAGGCAAGCGAAATTTTGAATATCAGCACCGAAGATTTGTCGAAATTAAGTTCTAAAAATGCCGAACGCATTTTTAAAGCCTTTAACAAGGCTAACTCCGCTAAAATATTCGGTTAATTTTATTTTTAAGGATATGAATGAAACGATTGTTGGCAGTTTTAATTTTAACAATTAGCTGCTGTTTTGGTTATTTTATCGTGGAAGACGATTATGCTAAACAGGTAGAAGTATTGAAAAGTCTTGATATAGACACCTCTTTTTTGCAAGATTCTATTTTTGCGTCCATGAAAGATAATATACGAAATTACAAGACAAAACAGTTTTTAAAAATACTCGAAAACGGCGCGCAGTTTGTTCCGGTATTAAAAAAAATGATAGAAGAGGCTGAAATACCTGATGTCTTTTTATATTTAGCTATGGCCGAATCAGGGTTTTCTACAAGCGCTTATTCAAAGGCGAAAGCAAGCGGGCTTTGGCAGTTTATGGCATTCACGGCGCGAAAATATAATCTTTTAATTGATGATTATGTCGACGAGAGGCGAGATCCTGTAAAATCCACCGAAGCGGCGATAAAATATCTGCAGGCATTGCATAATAGATTTGGCAAATGGTATCTTGCCGCTATGGCTTATAATTGCGGCGAGGGCAGAGTTTCAAAGGCGATTGCCGAGGCTGGTACAGATAATTTATATGTACTTTTGGACGAAGGAAAAAAGTATCTGCCATTGGAGACAAGAAATTATATACGCAAAATAATCACTATGGCATATCTTTCCCAAGATGTGAATTTTTTGCTGGATAACGGTGCAAGTTACGTTTTAAACAGCGGCGATATGAATTCTCCATTTGTCAAAGTGGATGTATACGGAGGTTCGTCTTTGGCGGATGTGGCTGAAGCTATTAATATGCCGATGCGGGAGTTGCTTGCGTATAATACTCATTTAAAATACTTTTTCGCTCCGCCGAATAAAGATAAATATCACATTTACATTCCTTCAGACAAATTGACACGTTTTAAAAGTAACTTTAAGTTAAAGAAGGGTGGTTCGAAATATTATGTTTATACGGTAGCAAAAGGAGATTCATTACAAAAAATAGCCAAACAGTATGATGTGGGTTATAAAATTATAAAAGATTTTAATAATATACGTTCAGATACAATCAAGGTCGGACAAAAGCTTATAATACCTACTGCCCGTACAGTTAAATACTATACGATACGAAGCGGAGATACTTTGCAGTCAATCTCTATGAAATACAAGTTGACAGTGGCGCAATTAATGCAGACGAACAATCTTAAGGATTCGACAATAATCCCAGGAGCCAAACTTGAAATACCAATGGGTAATTAACGCAAGCATTGCGATTTTTACATTGTTATTTTTAAACGGATGCACTTTTAAAAGCAGTATAGATGCTGCCGGCGGCATAAAAGACTCGCCTCAAATGCATAAAGCAGTGATGAGACCGTATACAATAGCAGAAAAGACTTATTATCCTACTCAAGTGAATGTTGGGGATACAATGAGTGGTATAGCAAGTTGGTACGGCAAGGATTTTCATGGAAAAAAAACTTCAAACGGAGAGACATATGATATGTATGGTATAACTGCCGCACATAAAACATTTCCGATGAATACGATAGTCAAAGTTGTCAATAAGCGTAATAATAAAACCGTTATTGTGCGTATTAATGACAGAGGTCCGTTTGTTGCCAACCGCATTATAGATTTGAGTTATGCTGCGGCTAAACAAGTAGGTTTGGATGTAAGCGGAACAGCGCCTGTAGTGATTGAAGTACTTGGTTTTGAAGGCAGAGGAAATGTCGGCAGCAAAAGTGTCGTGATAAATGATTTTGATGTACAGATAGGCGCATTTAAAAATCCAAACGGTGCACGGACTTATAAAGACGAACATAATAGAGCCGGCGGCAGATATGAGGCATTTATCAAAGATGGTTATCTTGATGGCGAGAGAATTTACCGCGTATGGCTTAGAGGTTTCGGCAGTGAGGCGGAGGCGAGAGATTTTATCTCAAAGAGCAGATATCAAGGTGCATTTATAGTACGGGAGAAGTAGGATAAAAGTATGACAAATATTTCACGCAAAACAAAAGAGACGGATATAGAGCTTAGTTTGGAGTTAAGTGGCAGCGGCAATAGCAAAATAAGTACAGGAATAGGGTTTTTTGACCATATGCTGGAGGCTTTGAGTAAACATGCGTTTTTGGATTTGAAACTCACATGCAAAGGCGATATCAATGTGGATTTTCACCATAGTGTAGAAGATGTGGGCATTGTTATCGGGCAAGCTTTGCATAAAGAGATATTTCCGGTTAAAAATATGGAGAGGTTTGGCGAAGCGGTTATTTTGCTGGATGAAGCGGCTGTAAGCTGCGTTATAGATTTGAGCGGTCGTTCATTTTTCTTTTGTGATTTACCGCTTGAAAATAAAGTAGGGGAATTTGATGCGGAGCTTACGGAAGAATTTTTTAGAGCTTTAGTAACTAATGCTTCTTTTAGTGTACATTTGACATTTATACGCGGCAAAAATCGTCATCATATTATAGAAGCGGCATTTAAAGCATTTGCTGTAGCCTTAAGAAGAGCTGTTGGCGAAAACAAAAGAGTGTCGATACCAAGTACAAAAGGTGTGTTATGATAGAGCTTATAGTGCTTGATGTTGATGGATGTTTAACCGAGGGGACTATATTTTACACAAATGACGGCGAAGCAGCTAAGGCTTTTAATGTAAGAGATGGTTTTGGTATTGTCTGCTGGCACAAAATAGGCAAAAAATGTGCGATTATTACGGGTAAAAGTTCTGATATAGTAAAACATAGAGCAAGAGATTTGAATATCAAATATGTCTTTCAAGGTATACAAGATAAGCTTGGCGTACTAAAAGAACTTCTAAAAGAGCTTAATTTGGAGCTTGATAATGTAGCTGCTATAGGCGACGATACAAACGACTATAAACAATTAAAGAGCGTAGGCTGGTCATTTGCGCCCGCAGATGCACTGCCCTTTATCCGCAAGAATGTTGCAACGGTTCTGAAAAGTAACGGCGGAAAAGGTGCGGTAAGGGAGATGATAGAGATGATTGTTGATAAAGAAAATTTGCGCGGGGAGTTTGAAAAGCCTTGGTTATAAAAACGCTTTACTACTTTTTGTGCATATTTTTTATTATTATCTTTATGCTTGTATCGCAGGATTCGTACTCGCTTGATTTGAAAAATCTTAATGAAGATAAGCCGATGATAGAGTTTTTAAATATAAAAGATTATAAGATTGCACAAGATGGTGTAAGCGTCTACTCTACAGCAAGCAAAGCTCAAAGATTTGATGATATGGATATTTTGTATGATATCAATGTTTTGGTAATGAAAAAAGAGGGGACGGATAGACTCAAATCCGATAATGGTACACTTAAAAACAGTGTTTTTTATCTAAATGGAAATGTTAAATATGAAAGAGCCGACCTTTCATCTTTGAGTGCGGAAGCGGTAGAATATTATGAAAATAATAAAACGCTTATAGGTAAAACCCCTTTTATATTTGAAACTAAGGGGGTAAAGGCTTTTGGGAATTATTTTGTGTATGATATGCAAAACGGACAGATAAGTGCTAAAAATGTTAAAGCGTTAATTCAAGTGAGGGATAGATGAGAGTTGCTATTGCATTGTTGTTGATTAGTACTTTTACTTTTGCAGTAGAAGTTCAAATAGTTGCAAAGAAAGTTTTTGCAGATGAAAAAGCGTTAAAAAGCCGCCTTAGCGATAATGTCGTTATCAAAAAAGGAGACGATATACTTGTTGCGGATACGGTGACAATAGATTTTAATAAAGACAAGGAACCTTTAAAGTATGAGGCACAGGGCAGTGTCAGCGCAAATGTAACAATAGATGATAAACGTTATCATGCCAGCGGCAGTATTCTTACATACGATGTGGCGCCAAACAAATATACGCTTAAAGGAAATGCCTTTTTGGAAGAGCTCAATACAAGCAGAAAAGTATACGGCGATATTATTACAATTGATCAAAATAATGGTACTTACGCTGTAGATGGAGGCACTGAGCCGGTGAAATTTATCTTTCAAATAGACGATGCAAAAAGTAAAGAAGCAAATAAGTGATAAGAATTATCAAAGCAGAATTTGCCAAATCCTCGCCGAGTATTGCCGAAGCGTTGGATGAGGGCGTTACAGAAGTACTGTTTTTAGGGCGAAGCAATGTAGGAAAAAGCTCATTAATTAACGCTTTGTGTTCTAAAAAGCAGCTTGCTAAAAGCTCTTCTACGCCTGGCAAAACGCAGCTTATCAATTTTTTTGATATTGCATATGAGGATGAAGAGAAAAAAAGATTTAATGCGCGATTTGTGGATTTACCCGGATTTGGCTACGCAAAAGTATCAAAAGAGAAAAAAAAGCAGTGGGAAGAGTCTTTGAATACGTTTATTAAAAAAAGAGTCTCTGCAAGACTTTTTATACATTTAATAGATGCGCGTCATATCGAGCTTGAGATAGACAAAAGTGTTGGTGAGTATATCGATTCTATTTTAAAAGCTGACCAGAGAATTTTAAATATCTATACAAAGGCGGACAAGCTAACGCAAAAAGAGTGCTCGGCAATACTAAAAGATAAAAATGCACTGCTTGTGTCGGTGCTGAAAAAGCGCGGTATTAACGAGGCGAATGAGAGAATTTTTAATTTGTTATTTGGAAAAGAGATATGATTATTTATAGAAAGGCGACATTAAACGATATTGATGATATGCAAGAACTTGTGCGTGATGAAGTGCTAAAAGGTATCATACTGCCGCGTGCTGATGACGAGGTAGCTACAAATATTCGTTCGTATACTTTAGCGGTGCAAAAAGATGAAATTATAGGATTGTCTGCGCTGCATATACACACACAGCACTTAGCAGAGATAAGAAGTATAGTTGTAAAAGGCGGATTAAGAGGCAAAGGCATAGGCGCGCAGATAGTAAAAAAACTTTTGGAAGAGGGCAGGTTTTTGGGTTTAAAACAGGTATTTACACTTACGTATAAAAAGGAATTTTTTGAAAAATTATCATTTAAAGAGATACCAAAAGAATCTTTGCCTATCAGTAAAATTTGGGCGGATTGTATAAAATGCAAACATTTTCCAATATGCGACGAAACAGCTCTCATAATCAATATTTGAAACTCTTTTTTTTAACCTTAGTGTTAATAGTGTATCAGATATTTTCGAGCATTTATCTGTTTTTGTCGCCATTGGCCGGCTTTTTTTTCGTTTATCTCGTAAAAAATTTTAAAAACGACAATATTAAAGTGTATTTGGCATTTGCATATCTATGCTTTTTTGAATTAAATCAGGGTTTTTATCTCTTTTCGCTTGCATTTTTGTTTGCACTGTTTTATAACTTTTTAAAACCGCGTATTGAAGCAATGTTTCAAAATGAGTTATGGATTGCTGCACTGACGGTAGCAAGTGCATATATAGGGTTATTTTTGATAAATACGTTTTTGGCCTATCTGTTTGGAGGCGAATTTTTCTACTTTGGAATGGTCTACTTTTTTTATATTGTAATTGATACTATTTTGGTATTACTTTTACTAAAGCGGTATAAATGAAGCGCGTATATATAGTACTCTTTTTCTTTGGTGTTGTATGGTTTTTACTTGTTGGGCGGATATTTTATCTTAGCGTAAAATTAAATCCGTATTATGAAGAACTGGCAAATAAAAATGCCGTAAAAGTAGAGCATTTAGCGCCGCTTAGAGGTATTATTTATGATAAAAAAAATCGTCCGCTTGCTGTCAATCAACTTGGCTTTGCAATAGGTATCAAACCGCAGTTAAGTTTAAAAGCAAATATTGCGAAATTGGAAGAGGAGTTGGATTTTTTAGTACGCGAAATTCCATCACTAAATAAGGAGAAGTTAAAAAATCGCTATATTAAAAATGACTCTTTATATGAACACGATTTTGTGCAAGTTGTGGATTTTTTATTGCACGATGAAGTGATAGCGAGCTTTTCAAAGATAAATCTGCGCAAAAATCTCTCTATCTATCCTATATCGCGGCGCTACTATCCGTATGGTGCGATAACTTCACATATAGTAGGTTATGTTGGACGCGCAAATCGTGAAGATTATGTCGACCCAATAGCTAAACTTACCGGTTCTATCGGCAAAATGGGCATAGAAAAATATTATGACAATATTCTAAAAGGCGAGAGCGGCATACAGCTTAGTAAAGTAAATGCACTAAATAAACAGATAGAGCTTATAGAGCGCAAAGCTCCTGTGAGTAAAGATATATATCTTAGTGTAGATATAGATTTACAGCGTTATATTTCATCTTTATTTACAGATAAATCCGGCTCAGCAATAGTGATTGATTTAAGCGACGGCTCTATACTTGCAGCTGTGAGTTTTCCGGAGTATGATCCTAATAAATTTGTAGCCGGCATTTCGCACGAAGATTGGAAAACACTTTCTTTGGATTTTAATCACCCTTTTACAAATAAGTTTATCAATGGTTTGTATCCTCCGGGTTCTGTTGTGAAAATGGGTATGTCACTGGCATTTTTAAATACAAAAGAGATAACGCCCAGTACAACTTTTGACTGCAAAGGCTCTATGGATTTTGGCGGGCGTACATTTAGGTGTTGGAAACATGACGGACATGGTGTCACAAATATGAAAAAAGCCATCAGAGAGAGTTGTGATACGTACTTTTATGAAGGCTCTTTGAAAGTCGGCATAGACGCTATTTCGCCTGTACTTGAGCGGCTTGGATTTGGTATGAAAACGGGCATTGATTTACCGAATGAGTTTATCGGTGTTGTACCAAGTAAAGAGTGGAAAATGAAACGTTACGGCGAGTCATGGTTTCATGGTGAAACGGTTATCTCATCTATTGGTCAAGGCTTTTTTTTGGCGACATCTATGCAAATAGCGCGGCATACGGCAATGCTGGCTACAGGACAAAATATTACACCTCATTTTTTGCAGAAAATCAGTGATGAAAAATTCAAATATAAAATGGGCGATACTGTATTTAACGATACCGAAAAGCGGTATTTACCGCTGATACGGGAAGCGATGATGGAAGTGAGTAATAATCCTATGGGTACGGCTTATCGCAATACACGTATATCTAAAGTAAAAATTGCGGGCAAAACAGGAACGGCACAAGTTATCAGCCTGCCGCAAGAAGAGAAGACAAGGATGAAAGAGAGCGAATTAGAGTACTATCAGCGTTCACATGGCTGGTTTACATCATTTGGTCCCTATAAAAATCCAAAATATGCCGTAACGGTTTTAGTGGAGCATGCCGGTGCAGCAAGTCCGGCTACAACGATAGCATCAAATATTTATAATAAGCTTTATGATATGGGTTACATTACGACTTTGGAATAATGTTATGGTTTTGTAAAGTAAAAACCGCGGCTGTTGTTTTTAGTCAAATGAGTTAGCGTTTCACTTGGAAGTTTGATGGCATTTATATTTTAGTGAATTTCTTTACCGATGAGCGATGTTTATCAAAAGTTCCTTATTCTTTTTGAATATTAATGAAATCATTCGTTTTTTATTTTTTGTGAGAAGCGAGTAAAAGATTACTGCTTTTTGTTCTAATATTTAAAATTTTCAATTTTTATCTTTGCTATATGTATACAATCAACAGATTAACACTATTATAAATTAGTAAATAAGTGGAATTAAGAACATTTTGGTTAAAATGAATAAATTTTTCTAATTTAGGAGTCAAAATGGGCGGTTTATCTGTTTTTTTAATCGCTGTGGCGATTGTTGTTGTATTGATTATATATAAAGGTGTGGTTATAGTGCCTCAAGCAGAGGTGCATATGGTGGAGAGGCTTGGTAAATTCAGCCGAAGTCTTAGCGGTGGATTTCATATAATTATACCGTTTTTTGATAGAGTGCAGACGGTTTTAAGTACCAAGGAGCATATTATCAATATTCCGCGTCAGCCGGTTATTACGCGAGATAATGTTACGATACAAATAGACGGTATAGTTTTTATCGCTGTAGTTGATGCTTATAAGACTACATATAATGTCACAAACTATCAAATAGCAGTAGCCAACCTTGCCTTAACGACATTAAGAAGCGAGATAGGTTCAATGACACTTGATGAAATTTTGAGTAACCGTGAAAAGATAAATTCACGCATTCTTATCATCCTTGACGATGCAGGTTCTAACTGGGGAACAAAAGTTACCAGAATAGAGATAAGCGATATAGCAGTGCCCAAAGAGATACAAGAAGCCATGAGTATGCAGATGAAAGCAGAGCGTGAAAAAAGAGCAATAGAACTTAAAGCGCAAGCTGAAAAAGAAGCTGTTATCAGACAATCCGAAGCTTACAAGGCAGAACAATTTTTAAAAGCCGAAGCGATAGAGCGTTTAGCAGATGCGGAGGCATTTCAAGTGAGAGCAGTAGCAAAAGCTCAACAAGAAGCTATGAATATGATATCAGAAGCTATGAGCAGAAATGAGAAATCAGCAGAGTATCTATTGGCAAAAGATAGGATATCTGCTTTTAATGAGTTGGCTAAAAATCCATCAAAAGATAAGATAGTAGTACCTTATGAAGCGGTAGATTTGGTAGGTTCTTTGACAATTTTAAAAGATATGTTCAAAAAAACGGATAAATAATGTGGGTATTAATCGCAGGTATTGTTATTTTGGGGCTTGAGGTTGCAGTCGGGAGTTTTTATCTTTTGTGGTATGGACTTGGTCTTATCATAAGCGGAGCGATTGGATGGGCGATAGGCTCAGAGAATTGGGAAATGCAAAGTGCGATAGGGTTTATTGTCGGACTTGTGTTGATGATAGCTTTCAGAAAACGGCTTGCCGAAAGAATGCTCGGTAAAAAGATAAAAGATGAATTTTTGCTGGAAGAGGGCGAAGGCGTCATTAAAGAGGGTAGTTTGGTAGAGTTTCGCGGTACAACGTGGCAGTATGATAAAGACAAAAAAGAGGTTTTTGAGATAAATGAGAGAGTTATTGTAAAACCTACAAAGACAAATAGGGTGTTTGTAAAAAAAATCGTCTAATAAGTTATTAGCTCAAGCGGGTTTATGTGGTAGTTTTTTTGTGTAACCTCAAATGTTAAATCCTTGTCTATTCTGCCTATCACATAACCCTTTTTTATCTTTTCGCCGACCTGAATAGTTGGTGCTATTTTTGAAAGTTGCGCATAAATTGTATGAATACCATTAGAGTTTTCAACAATTACAACGTTTTTCAGTATTGAAGTCTCTTTTGCAAAGACCACTTTACCGTCGAGCACGTTTTTTACTTCGCTGTTTGGCGTTGCTGAACGAAGCACGACTGATTCGTTAAAAATCTTTATGTTGTATATAGGGTCTATATAATCGCCGAATTTTTGCTCTACTGTAAATTTATTGCTAAGCGGTGCGATAGTTTTTGCGCCTTTGTATGAACGCACTTTGCTTGCTTGATATGATGAGCCAAGTTTTCTGACACTCTCAAAATTTTCTGGTACGATAATGGCAGTTACATTTTTGTCACGTTCCAAAATCTTTAATCCTTCCAGTGTCTTTTGCAGTTCTGCTTTTTCTCTTTGTGTTGTTTTGATACGTTCTGTGTACTCGCTCTTCTCTTTTGCTATATTGGATACTGTTTTGGTTTTGCTGTTTTTTAAAATATCGAGGTTTTTCTTTTTTGCCGCCAACTCGTCTATTTTGTTTTGTATTATTTTAAGCCGCTCATTTGAAAACTTTATCTTTTCATCTGTTTTAGCATATTTTTTGGCATACTCTTCAAAATCCTTATTTGCCGCTGTACTGAGCCGTTTTAAAACCTCATCAGTGATAATACTCTCTATTCCTTCTTCGTAACCGTTGTCTATAACCAAAAAGTATGAAAAATCCTGCGCAATTATCTTAATAATACTTTTTTCTATCTCTTCACGCTCTTTTTTAAGTTCTTGATTACTTTTTTGAAGACTTGAGACTTCGCCTCTGATGTCATCCACATCTTTTTGCTGCTTAATTATCTCATTGTTTAACTTGTCAATTTCATTTTGAGTTTTTTTAAGTGCATTTTCCTCTTTTTGGAGTGTTTTTGATATTTCGCTTAGCTCTCGCTTTAGGCTTTTTTCAAGCTGTTCTTTGCTTTTAAGCGTTTTTGTATTATTGGTTATTTGAGAATTTGTATCGGCAGATATATGGCACAATAGCAGCAACAAAACAAAAAAGAATTTTTTCATTAAGCTTGTTTTACTTTCATCATTGCTAAAGTCGCAGAAACTATAGATATAACAAGCGCGATACCAAACAAGATACCGCCTTCTGTTAGAATATCAAATGACGGCGCCTTGATGCTTAACTGTTCTAGTGTGTTTACGGTAATGGGAATTTTATCAAATATATAAAAAATGACTGCTGTGCAAAATGCAGCCGTTACAGAGTCTATAACAGCCATTTTATACAAAACAGCACTTTTTCGCCAAAACGAAGCTCCGAAGAGATTCATTACAAACATTCTCTCTTGATGTTCATAAGTCCAAATACGCATCTGTTTTGTGATAAGAAGCAGTGAAATAACGGCGATAAAAACGGTAAAAACAGATACGATAAAATTCAAAAGTTTTAATATGTGATAAATTTTATTGTATGTTTTGGCAAAAATTTCTACTCTTGTGATTGACGGATACTTTAAGAGGTCATTTTTCAATGAATTTGCGATAGTGTCAGAAGGAAAGCGTTCAAGTTTTAGCGTGTAGAATTTGGGCATTGATTCTTTAATATTCTCAATATATGAAAAAGCTGTATCATTTTTAAAACGCTCCAAAACTACTGTTGTGTCAATCTCATCTACAGATTTAATAATTGGCTTATATTTTATAAGCTCCTCTTTGTTTAAAGCACTCTTGGAACTGACAATGACAGAGTAGTCGTCTACGAGATAGTCTTCATACTCTTTTATAATTTTGTTTATAAGTACAACAAATTGCAGACTGCATAACAATACGAAGAGTGAAAAAACAACAGAAAAGTGATTTCTAAACAATTTCATGCAAAAAACCTTCGTCTATAAAAAAGTGTTTATAATGAATATTGATTGTTGATGGTATATGGTGCGTTACAACAACCACAGTTGTGTTTAAAAACTCTTTTGCGCTGCGAAGTAAATTCCAAATCACTTCGCTTGAGTAATCGTCAAGATTACCGGTAGGTTCATCCGCCAATATTAGTACGGGATTGTGCGCTAATGCTCTTGCCATTGCGACTCTTTGCTGTTCTCCGCCGCTTAATTCCAGAGGATATTTATTTGCTTTATGTAAAAGTTTGACATGTTTTAGAAGTTTGTGTGCTTGGTTGATACAAACGGATTTTGCAAAGCCGTTCACTATTAAGGGCAGCATTACATTTTTTTCGATTGTCCATTCGTTTATAAGTCTATAATCTTGAAAAACAATGCCGGTATGGCGTCTTAAAGTATTTAGTTTTGCATTGGTGATATTTTTCATATCAAGTCCGCAAACGCTTAAATTACCTGTATTTGGCGCTATTTCTCCGTAGATGGATTTTAAAATAGTGCTTTTGCCGCTGCCGCTTTTACCGACGATAAATACAAAATCTTTCTGCTCTATAATGGCTGTGGCATCTACAATAACAGGCTTGCCGCCATATCCTAAGGAGAGCGAATTCATCTCTATTAGACTATTCATTTAGCCACTTTTTTATAATCTCGTGAGCTTTTTTATTTGCTTTTACAGCATATGCGTCGTTTGGAAAGTATGATATCTTGTCTTCTTGAATGATAATAAATAGATGTTCAACTCTTTCATAAGCTCCGAATGCTGCTTTTATTACGGCTCTTTTATGGTCTGTATGCATCTCTTCAAAATGTACAAAAAAATCTTCTCCTCTGAAAAGCTTGGGAGTAAAATCTCGTATGATTTTATCAATATTGTTTAAATAATCAAAGCTAAGTTTTGAAAGCGGGCTATTTTCAGGATGTGATTGGGTGTTTGTTAATGTGATATCGTATATATTTTTCTCCAATCTCTTCCAGCGGTCTTCATATTTACTGCTGATTTCAAGGTCAAAATTTTTAAAAATCCTCACATCGGCGCGTGGATTTTGCATAAAAATATCAAGCGCATAAGCGTAATACATATGACTGTCTGTTCTAAGTTCAAGCGTACCGTCTGGTTTCAAAACTCTCAAAGCCTCATTTACAAAATATGGGTTTATGACTCTTCTGTGTGGTTTTTTATCCCATGGAACAGGAAAATGGATGAAGATTTTGGAGATAGAGTTTGAGCGTAAAAACTCCATTAAAATTCTTGAGTCATAATCAATCAAAGCTACATTTTTAAGTCCTGAAATATTGCATTGTTTGGCAACCTGCTCAATGGATGGTTTATGTATTTCTATACCGATTATGAGTTTGTCGGGATTATTTTTGGCTTGATGTAAAAGATGTCTGCCGCTGCCAAATCCTATCTCTAAAAACAACTCTTTATCAAATGCGAAATTTTGTGCGAAAAAATCTATTTCTTTAATAATAGGATTTCTCTCTTTGAGTCTGTTGGAAGCAGGTATGATATTGCTCGCAATAATATCACAGACGGCTTTTTTGGCATACTCTTCAAGCGCATTTTGCAAAAAGATAACTTGAGAAGGACGTGAAATTTTTTCGCCTTTTACTATAATTTTAGGCTCTTTGCCTTTTATTTGTATAAAAAACTCTTCTCCATCGCAGCGCGTAAAAATATAGTCCGAACTATCAGAACTTACTTCCCATAAAAAATCGCACCTGCCGCTTTTGAATGGGAGCGCAGGTTTAACAATAGTCTTAGTTATAAAATTAGGCATAGACTATTTTAATTTATTGAACATTTGGGATAGCAATAACAGCTTTTGCGGACGGTTTAGATACGAGTCCATTGACGTCAATAGCGTAAACGATGTAACTATATTCAACGCCTGAGGTTATATCTTTATCTACAAAAGTGTTATACATTACATTAGTATAAATGAGCGTGCCGCTTTTGCTTGTGCGCTCTATACGGTATCTTTCTGCTCTTCCGGAATTATCATTCCATCCAAGCAATACATTGGAAGCGTCATGTTTTATTACATTTATGCTGGGAGCTAATGGTACTTCAAGTGTAGCGCCCATCACGGGTACTGCTTGTCTTTGTGACTCCAAACCATCTTTATCTGTAACCGTTACATAGTAGTATTTTGCCGCTCCGTCGTCTTTTATTGCATCTTCATAACTCGTAGCTTTTGTTTTGACTAAAAGGGTATAGAAAAGATTTGAGAAGTTTGCTCTATAGATATTATAATACGCAGCATCCTGATATACCGATGCATCCCACGAGAGGACTATTTTACGCGGTAAATCGCGGCTTGCTTTGAGATTATCTATAATCGGCGGAAGCTGTTTTGTCTGCGCATCTACGATTTGACTTGGTGTGGACAAAATACCGTCATAAGTTTTGGCAATAACTCTGTATCTGTATGATTTGCCGCTGTTTAATCCGCTATCTATGTATTCTGCGCTTAATCTACCTTCTACAGTAGCCAAATATGACCATTTTGCCGAATCAAAGTCATTTCTTTCTATGACATATGCAGAAACTCTCTCCGATGGGTGCGGACGCCAGATAAGCTTTATGCGGTTGGGAAGTCCTAACATTGCCTGTACGTACGGAACAGGCTCAATAAGATTTTTTGTAGCTATTTTCACCGGCTGGCTTGGATTTGACTCGCGTTTGTCATTCGAAAATGTACTGATTCTGTATATGTATGTGGTACCGGCTTTGAGTTTTGTATCTGTAAAGTGAGCGGTATATTTATCGCTTATAGTCGCTATGCGGTCAAGTGTACCGTTGTTATTAACAGCATCGCCTCTGTAGATGTGATATCCTTCAACGTTTAAATCATAAATGGGAGACCATTCAAGAGCTATTTGCGTTATATCGGGAAGCATCTTAATATTTGTAACTGTCGGCATATTTGGGTCGATGACAGGTTTTTTTGGAAGTGCTGGATTTTGACAAGCGCTAAAAAACAGTGTCAAAGCGCAAAGTAATAGTATCGGCATGAAGCGTTTCATTAATATTCTCCTTTGTAAAGAATTTTAACAGCTCTTCCTTGAAATCATCATACAATGGTGCGGTAAAAATCATCTTTTTGCCGCTTGCAGGATGAATTAAGTATAAGCAATAAGCGTGTAACATAACTCTATTAATTTTATCTTTTTGGCTCTTAAAACCGTATAAATCATCGCCTAAAATGTGCCGTCCGAGCGCATTTAAATGTACTCTTATCTGATGTGTTCTGCCTGTAAAGAGTTTTGCGGCGATTAACTCTATCTCTTCACTTTCATTTGTCAGTAGTGAACAAAACGCACTTTTTGCAGCTTTGCCGTTTTGGGTAACAGCCATTTTTAGGCGGTTTTTAGGATTTCTTCCGATAGGTTTGTCTACTATTGTATCGTTTTTCAGGGGATAATCTATAAGCGCTAGATAATAACGCCCTAAGGTTCTGTTTTCAAGCTGTTTGGCTAAATTTGCATGGGCGGCATTATTTTTAGCAACAATGAGTGCGCCGCTTGTCTCTTTATCTATTCTGTGGACTATGCCGTTGCGCTCCTCGCCGCTTAGGGTGGACAAAGAGATGTTTTTGGCTTTAAGCCAGTCAACCAAAGTCGGTTCTTTGACGCTTGGGGCAGGGTGGACGGTTAAATACGGCGGTTTGTTTATGATTAAAATATCATCATCTTCAAATATTATCGGAACATCAAAATCAACTTTATACTTTTCAATTTTTTTTGGTTCTGGAAATTCTATGGTGATAGTATCATTTTCATTTAATTTTAAGCCTGCTTTTGTCTGCACTGTGCCGTTGACTGATACAAGAGCGCTTTTTATAAGTTCGGTAATGCGGTTTCTTGAGACGTTAAGCTCTGTTGTTAAAAAGTGGTCTAATCGTATGTTTTGAGCAGAACATGTAAATTTCTTTTCGGGCATTTTATTCCTATTTGGTTTCTTATCTGTTATAATACAAAAATTTTTTTTAAAAACGGATTTTCACTTGTTGTATGTAGATAGACGCGTTATAACTCATTTTGACTTTTTAATACCAATCATCGTTATACCTATTGTTGCACTGTCATATTATCTTATATCCGAATCCAGTGTAATGTTGGCGACAAAGCAGATTATCTATTTTTCTATAGGATTTTGTGTTTTCTTTCTATTTTTTTTGATTCCGATTAGAAAAATTGAGTGGCTTATACCATTTTTTTACTGGATAGGTATAGCGCTATTATTAAGTGTGGAGTTTTTTGGTTCCCAAAAACTTGGCGGTCAAAGGTGGCTTAGTCTGCCGTTTACGGATTTTACTATTCAGCCCTCAGAGATTTTTAAGCCGATTTTTTTGCTTATGCTCTGCTATATTGTTAAGCAAATGCCGCCGCCTCAGGACGGATACGGTTTTGCAGAATTTATAAAAATAAGCGTTTTTATACTATTGCCGTTTTTGTTGATAGCCAAACAGCCCGATCTTGGAACAGCCATTGTATTATTGTCCATTGGGTACGGCGTACTTTTTATCATAGGCGTCAATAAGCGCGTATGGATATTTTTTGCTCTTATTATCGCAATCGGAAGTCCTGTGGCGTATAGTTTTTTGCATGATTATCAAAAAAAGAGAATCGAAGATTTTTTGAGCGACAAACCAAGCTATCACGTTGAGCAGTCTATCATCGCTATAGGTTCCGGCGGATTATTTGGCAAAGATAAAAATGAAGCAACGCAGACGCAGTTTAAGTTTTTGCCTATAGCAACAAGTGATTTTATATTTCCTGCTCTCATTGAGCGCAAAGGCTTTTTCGGGGGATTTACTTTACTTTTGTTGTACGCGCTTTTAATATTTCATTTAATAACGCTTTCGATAACTTTCAGAAATGACTACTTTACGCGGACAATGGTTGCAGGCATAGCATTTGCACTTTTTATACATGTGAGCGCGAATATAGCCATGACGATTGGTTTTGCGCCGGTTGTGGGTATTCCTTTGCCATTTTTCAGCTATGGCGGCAGTAGTTTTATCACTTTTATGATATTTTTCGGCATATTAGAAAATTTATTGGCATTTCGCTTTGATCCTGCACATAAATTGGTCAAATATCACTCATAAATTATTTTTTAAGGAAAGATGGTTATAATTTCACCCTTAAAACTTTTTGGGTCCTTAGCTCAGTTGGTTAGAGCAATCCGCTCATAACGGATTGGTCGCAGGTTCGAGTCCTGCAGGACCCACCATCCCCCTTCAATTTTAACGATATCAACAAATAATCTATAAATAAGTTTACTTAGAATAGAATAGGCTTTTATTTTTCAGGAGGAGTTTTTATGAAAAAAATAGCTATTTTCGTATTGGTTTTACTTATTTTAATAAGTGGATATTTTATATTTGGTGTTTATTATACAAATAAAAAAATAAATGCTTTTTTTAATCACGATAATGGTGTTTTATATGAGTCTGCCGGCTTAAAATGGAAATTAGCAGAGTCTAAGACAACGCTTTTAGAAGGCAATTATAAAACTGAGGTTTCATTAGACAATAAACCATTTTTAGTATTGGAGCATGAAGTAGTATTTGGTATGCGGTTTAATCCTTTCAAAATCGGCTCCATAAATACAAAAGGCAAAATTATTTCCAGCGGCAATGATGAAATTCCTGAAATTTTGCAGCAAGAGTTTAACGTTAAAAGCAATGTAATAGTTGGCGGAATCGATGGCAGTATAGTTATAAACGGTGGTAATATCAGCACATACAATATATATTCAGGAGAGAACGATAATATAACTTGGCAAAATACAAAAGCCGACTTTTTTATATCTTTCAAAAGAGATAAGTTTAATTTTGACGCGGATATTCCGCTTATTAAATTTGAGGGTGCATTTGGTGAATTTTTTGTTTTAGAAGAACAAAAGTACAAATCCCGCTCTATTAAAAAAGAAGGTCTTTGGATGGGCAATTCCGATATTGCCATAAGTAAAGTAGAGCTTTCTGACAAGTATTCAATGAATTTTTTACTATCAAATCTTAAAATTAACTCAAATGTTGATACAGGAAAGTCCTCAACAATCACAAATATCAATAAAATCTCATTTGGTGAATTGAAATACTCTGACATTGAAAGCGCAGCAGATGTATCGTTTGGCGATATTGTGCTTAATTTTAATCTTGAAAATTTGGATTTGGAGAGTATGAAAAAAATAACCGAAGCTGTGCAAAAAATAGATCCGACAAACAGCAATCAAGCAAGTTTTGTTGTGCTTTCTCTTTTTGGGTATATGTCTAACATACTTGCCAAACATCCCAAAATTACAGTTGAAGAGTTTAGCGGCAAATATGCCAATCAAAGTGCTAAAATGAGCGGTTTTGTGCAATATGTCGGCGATGGAGATTTGATGAATGTCTATGCAAATTTGAATAAAGATATTGATGCAAAAATAGATTTTGAATTTATGCAAGAGGTGCTTAGAAAATATTTTGAACAAAAGACTGGTACAAATTACTACGGATATGACCCTGAAGATGACGAGGCATTTCAAGAAGCGTTAAATGAAGAGATTAATTTGAGCATTGAAGCATTTGAAGAAGATACGGGTATGAGGCCTGAAAATGGTTTATATAAAGGCACATTGGAGTTCAAAAGAGGGGACTTTTTCCTAAACGGCAGGATATATAAGAGCGTAACTGAATACGGTAGCGATTTTACCGAATATAATGACAATTTTTAAATGATAGAAACGAAAGATATTGTATTTGTTTGCGGCGGCATTACAATTGTCGCCACACTATATTTATTTTAGTGCGTTTTATGTCAACTATCAAATACATAAAGCTTTTACAGATGAAACAAGTTATTTTGATAGATTCAGTTTTAAATATGAACTAGAGGACTTTTTAGCTCTGCATGTAAAACAAAATTATCGATGATAGTATCAAACGATATTGTTTCAAGTGTAACGATAGAAAACAGAGCAGAGTTTGGCGTGAAAAGCTTTGATATTTTTAAAATCGGAACTCTGTATTTAAGTTATGATTATGATGAAAAGAGTCTTTTGAAAAAAGAGGCTTGGTAAATTATCATAATAGTACCGCCGATATTAAATTTAATGGAATAGAATCTGTTGTAAAAATAGAGCCTGAAAATTTTGAAACTATTGTGAACTACAATAGCAGAGAGTTAATTTCTGATTGCAGTATGAGCAGCAGTACTCAATCACTCGACTCCAAATCTTTTGTCATAAAACAGCATATAGAAGATATCGCAAACAGTGTCAATGAATTATCGCTTACTAATAATATGAAAGATTTAACTTTTAATATGGATTTTAATGCGAATAAGTGGCGAGATAAAATTCGGAGCAAAAAACTATAATGCG
>JAIRKW010000111.1 GCA_031259875.1 Campylobacteraceae bacterium | reverse complement strand
ATGATAAAAAACAAAAATGTCCATTTTATCTCAAAATATCAACATCTTAAAGTTGAAAACAATGACAACACGTTTTTGAGGCATTTCAATGTAGGCGATATCTTAAACATCCCGATAGCACATGGCGAAGGAAACTATTTTATCGATGACGAAGGCTTAAGAGAGCTTCAAAAAAACAATCAAATACTGTTAACCTATTGCGATAAAAATGGCAATGAAGATAATCCTAACGGCTCCATTGAAAATATTGCCGGAATTTGCAATAAAAACAGAAATATCTTCGGACTAATGCCTCATCCCGAGCGCGCTATAGAAAAACTCTTGGGAAGTGATGACGGCATAAAAATGCTGCAAGGGTTTATAAAATAAAAATCATGAAAAAACTTATTTTACTGTCTGTATTTTTTGTAGCTTTCATAAATATTTTAAATGCACAGTCTTTTGACTTGATGGAGCAGATAAAACAGCATCAAACAATAGGCGAAGAAAAAACACACGCAACAGAAGAGGAACATGAAGAAGAGATTATTTATGAAGAGTTGCAGCAATCGCTCTTTTTATCATATGAAAATGTCATCCAAAGAGTCTATCTTGGTGAAATTTTCCCCGTAAAAATAAAAGCTATTATAACGCGAAACGATTATAATAAAATAGCGATACATTTGGTAAATTCCGAAGAATTTCGCGCGTTTGATTTAAATTCCAAATGGGAAAAAGACCAAAATGCAGAATTTTACACAAACACTTTTTATCTTCAAGCTCTAAATGCAAGTTCTAAACTTCCCGAATTTGATATAGAACTTATAAATGACGGCATTATTATAGAAAAAGCGACACTAAACGGCGCCAACATAGAGGTAGTACAAATAAAAGGCGACGCTAAATTTTCACACGTAACGGCGCGAAGTCTTGCTGTTAAAAGTGAATCGACAAGCAGGTTTGACGACAAATCACTTATAGTAACACTTGAAATAGAGTCTACGTACGGTAATTTAAAAGAGTTTAATATCCATAACGGCAGTATCAATGAATACGAAGAGAGTCCCTCACTTCAATTTCTTGAGTACACTATCATTGTGCCAAACTATACAAAAAATATTGATTTTACATATTTCAACACTGTAAGCGGCAATTTTCAGCTTGTTTTAGTACCTCTTAATATAAAAAGCGATGATTTGAGCACGCATACGGATTTGAACCCAAAAGAGAATAAATTCAAACTATATAAGGATATACTCTTTGCAACTCTTGGAATCTTAGGAATTATTATATTTATCTTCAAACGATATAAAACAGCGCTTATTGTTTCTATTTTGCTCTTTATGTATCTTTTTTACACAAACAATCCATTCAATAAAGGTATTGTTACCAAAGAGAGCATTATACGTGTTTTACCGACTGAAAAATCATCTATTTTTCACGTTACAGACGGTGACTTAAAAGTAGAAGTACTCTCACACAAAGACGGTTATATAAAAATACTGCTTCCAAGCGGACGCATTGGCTGGGTAAAGGAAGAAAATGTTGTCAAAAATTAGGTCTGTTTATACAGCTTTTGAATTTTTTATAACAGTTGCAATTACTATCATTTTAATGTTTTTCTTTAGACCTCATCAAAGATTTTTTAGGTGGATTTGGGCAAATTCGCAAAAATATTTGATAGGTTTTAAAATTGATATCAGAGGCAAACCAGATTCAAATGCAAAACTTCTTGTCGTCAATCATCAAAGTGTACTTGACATAATCGTAATGGAGGCAATATATCCACCAAATATCGCGTGGGTCGCCAAAAAAGAGATATTCAAGCTGCCGTTTTTAGGTCAAAGCGTAAAATTGTCAAAAATGATTTGCCTTGATAGGGAGGACAAAAGAGCAATGGTAAAACTACTAAAAGACGTCAAAGATAGAATTGACAGCGGCCGTCCTGTTATAATATTCCCCGAAGGCACAAGAGGTAAGGGTGAAAAGCTGCTCAAATTCCAAATCGGCGCAAAAATTCTAGCTGAAAAGCTGAATCTTACAGTTCAGCCGGTCGTTATAGCAAATGCAAGAAAAATTTTTGACTCACAAGGCTTTAAAGTAAGCAGTCAAACAGCTATCGTTTCATATCTGCCATCCGTAAACCCAAAAGATAACGAAGAGTGGTATGAAAATTTGCGAGATGATATGCAAAGAGAATTAACGAAACTATTATCTGAATGATATATTGCGGCCAAAAGTAAAAAAACAGATATCTGAAAATTAGCACGATACAGACAAAGGCAGACAAACTATGCAAGGGTATGTTTTTGTTATTTTGGAAAAATATCTTGACAAAAAAGTAACTGCCTTTACGGCTGTATTGTAAGAGTTGAAAATATTTATATAAGATTGTCTTTTTTTAAAAGAGTTTCCGAAAAGACCTGATATATATATAAAAGGTGCAGGCGCAAATAAAGATAAATAGTATTGCATTTCCAATATCATTTCATAAGCGCGCTATGAACCATACTGGTATCGCAGGAAAAGACTTGTTGACAAAAAATAAAATGACAGGCAAATTTTTTATCTCTCTGTAAATGAAAAAATTTTAAAATACCGCTTTGAAAAAAAACATAAGGAGAAAATATGGCAAAACACAAATTTCAAACAGAAGTCACGCAGCTTCTAAATCTCATGATTCACTCCCTATACTCAAATAAGGAGATTTTTTTAAGAGAGCTTATCTCAAACGCTTCGGATGCGCTTGACAAGTTGAATTATCTGTCGCTTACGGATGAAAAGTATAAAAGCGTACAGTACGAACCCAAAATCACTATCATCGCAGACAAAAAAGCAAATACTCTGACGATTGAGGACAGCGGTATCGGCATGAGTGAAGAGGATTTGATAAACAACCTCGGCACTATCGCCAAAAGCGGCACAAAATCATTCGTAGAAAAACTAAGCGGAGACGCTAAAAAAGATTCGTCTTTGATAGGACAGTTTGGCGTTGGGTTTTATTCTGCTTTTATGGTTGCTGACAAAATAGAGGTTTTGAGTAAAAAAGCGCTTGAAGAGGACGCATATCTATGGAGCAGCAGCGCTGAAAGCGACTACAGCATCAAAAAAGCAAAAAAAGAGCTTCACGGAACATCTATCACTTTACATCTCAAAAAAGATGAGAGCGAGTTTTTAGAAAGTTACAGATTGGAGAGTATCATCAAAAAATACTCAAACCACATTCCATTTGGCATTTATATGGATAAAGAGGAGTACACTCCAAGTGAAGAGGAAGGCAAAGAGGGAACAACACAGATAAAACATACTCAAATCAACAAAGCCTCCGCACTTTGGAGAGTAGCAAAATCAGCCATAAAAGAGGACGAATATAAGGATTTTTACAAGCAGATTTCGCATGACAGCCAAGACCCGTTTTTGTGGATTCACACAAAAGCCGAAGGAACGCTCGAATACGCTACACTTTTTTATATACCCAAAACTGCGCCGTTTGACCTTTTTAGAGTAGATTATCAGCCGGGAGTCAAGCTGTATGTTAAAAGAGTCTTTATAACAGACGATGACAAAGAGTTGATGCCGACATATCTGCGCTTCATCAAAGGCGTCATAGATGCGGAAGATTTGCCGCTAAATGTCAGCCGCGAGATTTTACAGCAAAACAGAACTCTCTCGGCCATCAAAAAAGCCTCTGTGAAAAAGATTTTGAGCGAACTAAATAAATTAAAAGAAAATGATAAAGAAAAATACACAGAATTTTTCAAAACATTTGGCAAAGTACTCAAAGAAGGACTCTATTCGGATTATGAAAACAAAGACGCTCTTTTGGATTTGATGCTTTTTAAATCCAGCAAAAAAGATACTTTGATAAGCCTGAAAGAGTATAAAGAGGGCATGAAAGAAGAGCAAAAAAGCATCTACTATATAACTGGAGAAAATGAGGCTATGCTTAAAAACTCACCTCTTATTGAGCAGTTTAAAAAACGTGATATCGAAGTTTTACTGCTTGATGAAGAGGTAGACGCCATCGTTATTCCGACAGTTTTTGAATACGACAAAACTCCATTGAAACCGGTAAATCACTCTGACATTGACGAAGAGATAAAAGAGGACAAAGAGGACTCAAAAGCCAAAGAAGAAAAATTCGCACCTTTGCTTATCAAGATAAAAGAGATACTAAAAGATGAAGCAAAAGATGTAAAAATATCTTCAAGATTAGAAGATTCGCCCTCTTGTCTGATATACGACAAAAACGACCCCGATTTTCAAATGCAGCAAATGCTAAAACAGATGGGGCAAGATAAGCTGCCAAGCATCAAACCCATACTTGAAATAAATCCAAACCATGAGATTTTGCAAAAGCTATCAACTCTTGACGACCAAGCTTTGCTCCACGACATCAGCTTTTTGCTTTTAGACCAAGCGAAAATGTTAGAAGGAATGAAGATAGACGACACAGCAAGCTTCACAAAAAGATTAAACAAACTCATAGCAAAGTCACTCTAAACCAAAATAACCTTGCTCTTGCAAGGTTATTTACTCTGTTCTCAATCTCTCTGCCCGCCCACTCTTTCTTCTGTAAAACATCATCACTCCGCTTAAAGCAAACAGCCCCATTGAAGCAGACTATATGCACCATATAGCTTTTCCTGTTTCTCCAAAATATTCTCCTGAATGAAGTTCAAATATACTGTTTATCAGTCTTTGATTTAAAAGTTTATCTTTAAAAAGTTCATTTGAGACTATTTTGCTATTTATGGCGTCGACTCTTGACTCATTTTTGTCGCCATAACTTACTTTGCAAGGTTCACCCTTGAAAGGAATATCTATAGAGTAACTGCAGCTGTTCTGTCTCTTTTACTATATCGTATATTTTGAAGCTCTTGCGGAGTTATTGCGCTCAACTCTTGCTTTTGAACTTTAACGATTTTTGGTTTTTCTACTCCTGCTAAAGTATAAAATATACTCTTGCACCACCCATATGACCAGTAGAGTCCGGTTAAACATATTATTAGAACGAAAAGAAGTGTGAAGACCCCAAAAACTGTATGAAACTGATAAAGAAATTTATATCCTTTTGCTTTAAAATCAATTTTTATACTTTTTATGAAATTTCTTTTTAACATTGGAAAATATAAAACTATACCAACAACAGATAAGATAACTATCTCCCACTATCTCTCTGCCTGTTTTCTTGAAATTGTCAAGTTTCAGAAAACTATGAAGTTCTGCTGTAAATCTAACAAATTTATTGCCTTTCAACTCAACCTCTATGATATATCTCCTATGTATTGATTAAGAACATGATATACATTCTGCCATTTTCCAAATTTATAACCATAAAAACTTTTCAATGATTTGTTCTATGCTTAAATTTTTAGAGTTTTCATCTTTATGATGAGACTTGATGTAATTTACCTTTTCAGCATATGAGAGCAATGCTCCAGTTATATCCATTACAGTTAGTTATAAGAAGACAAAAAATAAGACTTAAAATCATATACATGTTAAACAGCATTTTTTTGAAGGTAAAACTGTTCTTTGCGCTCAAAATATTTTTAAAGTTAAAACTTTTTATATTAACTTTTTTTGAAGTTGAGCAAAGTATGTCTTTAGAGTCAAATCCATCCATGCAAAACTCTTTTCTGGTTTTTAATACTTTAAAATGCAAATTCGCCTACAAACTTAAACAAACAGAGTGAAAAACTCCAAGTTGCTATGAATTCATTTCATCCATCATTATAAATAAATAAATACGGTGTAGCAATCCACAACATGAAGTGTCCAAGATTTCAAACTCATAGGCTTTCTGTTTTGAAAAATCAAGAACAGTCTATCTTTTTTGTAATTCTTTTGGATTGTTTCGCAGCTTTAATCCTTGCAATGACGGAAGGAGATACAATAGACTTGTTGCAAACCTTGCCTGACTCTAAAACTCTAGAATTCCTCGCAAAATAGAGCATACGCTCTATCGCACAGAATAACGCAATGGAGGATTTGTACATTCTTCGCAAATATCGTTTTGCTAAAACTCTTTCACTGCAGAAATAACGAAAAAGATAAAAATGACAAAAAATATATTTTGCATTACAAAAATATGCACGCTGCTAAAATTTTACCAATATTACCTATCTACGACACTGGAACTGCGGCTTTGACAAGTCTAGCAAATTTTACCCCTTAAAGACCTGAAATCTTTTGTGAAAAATTTACAATATCATCAGCCAAACCATTCAACATTATAGTCTCAAGACAGTTTTCGTGATTTACATGC
>JAIRKW010000104.1 GCA_031259875.1 Campylobacteraceae bacterium | reverse complement strand
TGGCATAACCATAAAAACAGCAGCGGCAAAGCCGTTTAATTATCTTTTATCCTCTTTCTTGATATAATCTCCCCCTTTATAAAAAACAGGAGATTATTATGTGTAAAGATTGCGGCTGTTCTATAGCAGGTTCACATACCCACAGCCATACTCATACGGATGGTTCGGTTCACACTCACGAACATACACACGAAGATGAACATATTCACGAACACAGCCACGGCACGGCGCATGCAAATCCAAAACTGAATGAAGCTAAAACAGTTGAAGTTATAACTAAGATTTTGGATGCTAACGATAAAGAGGCGGCGTCAAACCGCGCTCATTTTGAAGAACATGGCATCTTCGCCATCAATCTTATGAGCAGTCCGGGTGCCGGTAAAACGACACTGCTTGAAGCGACGATAGAAGATGGCAGTTTTAAAATAGGCGTTATTGAGGGGGATTTGGAGACAAATCAAGATGCTGACAGGATAATCAAAAAAGGCGCGCCTGCTTTTCAAATAACTACAGGTCAAGCTTGCCATTTGGATGCTTTTATGGTGCATGAGGGATTGCACCATCTGCCTTTAAAAGGGCTTGATTTTGTTTTTATAGAAAATGTTGGAAATCTTGTCTGCCCTGCGAGTTATGATGTCGGAGTGCATCTGAATGTCGTGCTTTTATCTGTTCCAGAGGGCGATGACAAGCCAGCCAAATACCCCGTGATGTTCCGCGCGGCTGATATTTTACTGATAACTAAAACCGAACTTTTGCCGCATTTTGATTTCAGCGTTGAAAAGGCTGTAAAAGAGGCGAGAAAGTTAAATCCTAAAGTTGATGTCATAGAGTGCGACAGCAAGTCTAAAAAGGGTATAGATAAGTGGATAAATTATCTTAAAATGAAAAAATCTCTAAGAGGCTGATGATGTGCCTTTCTATCCCTTCACGCATTGTTGATATAGATGAAAATAATAACGCCACAGTTGAGACTTTGGGTGTTTTGAGAAAAGTTTCGCTTGATTTGCTGGACGAAGAGACACATATCGGCGAATATGTGCTGATACATGTGGGTTTTGCGATGAGTAAAATAAGCGAAGCGGAGGCAAAAGAGAGTCTGGCTCTTTATGAAGAGATAGCCGAAAAGATGAGAGATGGGACGATAGATGAATTAGAAGGGGATATGGGACTTGCCGATAGACTTGATTAACTCCTTTAAAAACCCAGAACACATAAAAGCTTTAAGTTTTCAAATAAAAAAAGAGGCTAAACAAAAGCTCAATATTATGGAGATTTGCGGCGGTCATACTCATACCATCATGAAGTACGGACTTACGCAGCTTCTGCCTCCTCAGATAGATTTTGTACATGGTCCTGGCTGTCCCGTCTGCATTATGCCAAAAGAGCGTATCGATGAAGCCATAGAGTTGGCAAAAGAGCCAAATACTATACTCGCAACTCTTGGCGATATGATAAGAGTGCCCGGAAGCAAGACATCACTGCAAAATTTAAGAGCCGAAGGGTGCGATATAAGAGCTTTGTATTCGCCGCTTGATACGCTTAAAATCGCAAAAGAAAATCCCGATAAAACCGTCATATTTTTTGCTGTCGGTTTTGAGACAACAACGCCTATGAGCGCCGTTTTGATAGAAAAAGTTACAAGAGAGAATATAAAAAATGTTCTTTTTCATATAAATCACGTGCTGGTTCCGCCGCCGATTCACGCCATTATGAGTGAAGGAGCCGATATAGACGCATTTTTAGGGCCATCTCATGTAAGTGTCATAACAGGATACGATATCTTTACTCCGATAGTTGAAAAATACAAAACTCCTGTTGTTGTCTCTGGTTTTGAGCCGAGTGATGTGATGGAGAGCGTTTTACGTATCGTGAGAGAATTTAACGAGGGGCGGTGCGAAGTTGAAAATGAGTATTCAAGGGTTGTCGTAAAAGAGGGCAATATAAAAGCGCAAAAGTTGATAGAGAGGTATTTTGAGATAAGAGATACTTTTCGCTGGCGTGGTCTTGGGGATATACCAAAGAGCGCTTTGAAGCTAAGGGGAGAATTTTCATATCTGGACGCAGAAATCGTATTTGCATCAAAACTGTCAAAAAAGCCTATAGACGACCATAAGCTTTGTATCTGTGCGGATATCCTAAAAGGCAGGGCAAAGCCGTTTGAATGCAAGATTTTTGCTAAAGCGTGCAATCCAAAAACTCCCGTAGGCTCTTGCATGGTTTCAAGCGAAGGGGCATGCGCGGCATATTTTAAATACGGAAAATTTTTAAGGAATTAAAGTGAGCAGAAAGATTTTACTAAGCCACGGCGGCGGCGGCGAAGAGATGCAGTCGCTGATAAGCGGGATTTTTTTTAAACATTTTGGCAATGAGATATTGGACAGGATGGAAGACAGCGCGGCTTTGCATGTAAAAAATAAAATCGCTTTCACAACGGACTCTTTTACGGTAACACCGATTTTTTTCAACGGCGGAGATATAGGCAAAATAGCAGTTGCTGGAACGATAAATGACCTGCTAAGCGCCGGCGCAAAACCTCTTTATATGAGCTGCGGATTTATCATAGAAGAGGGATTTTTATATGAAGATTTGGAGCGTATTGTTATATCTATGAAAAACGAACTGTCTAAAAGCGGCGCGAAAATCGTAGCAGGCGATACAAAAGTCGTCCCCAAAGGCAAAGCTGACGGTATTTTTATCAATACAAGCGGTATCGGTGAGATAGTCTGCGAAGATATCTCTTCGCACAATCTAAACGAGGGCGATACGATAATAGTCTCAAATGAAGTGGGCAATCACGGAGCATGCATATTGGCAAACAGAGAAGAGTTAAGAGTGGAGGGGGATTTGAAGAGTGACTGCGCATCGCTTTTTGAACCGATTTTGGCTCTTTTTGCGCGCGGCATAAAACCAAAAGCTATAAGAGATGCGACAAGAGGAGGACTTAGCGCTGTTCTAAATGAATGGGCTTTGGCTTCAAATGTTGGTATTGAGATAAATGAGAGTGATATTTTAATCTCAAATGAGGTTAGAGGGCTTTGCGAGATATTTGGATTTGAGCCTTATGAGCTGGCAAATGAGGGCACGATGGCGCTTTGCGTAAGAAAAGAGGATGCACAAGAGTCGCTGAAAATCTTAAGAGAGTTTGACTTGTGCAAGAAAGCGGGCATTATAGGCACTGTTTTAAATTCTTACAATCAACATGTGATATTAAAATCGCCATGGGGGACGAGCAGATTTTTAGAGCCTCCAAAAGGCGAACTGCTTCCCAGGATTTGCTGATGCATGAACTCTCAGTCGTAAATTCGTTGATAGAGCTTTGTGAAAAAAATGCAGAAGCAAATAATGCAAAAAAAATTATAAAAGTTGAAGTTAAAATAGGCAGATTAAGCGGTATAGAGCCGCACTTTTTAAAGCTTACTTTTGATACGTTTAAAGCTAAAACTCTTTG
>JAIRKW010000177.1 GCA_031259875.1 Campylobacteraceae bacterium | reverse complement strand
ATTTTTCGCCGCTCTTTAGCTCCGAAATTAAAACTTACAATCGGTGCAATGCCGACACAGTAACCAAGAAAAAGAGAGTTAAAGAGATATTCCGTATAAGCCATGATTGTAACTGCTGCCACTCCAAGTTCACCCAAAAGTCTTAGCATAGCGTGGTTAAGTAAAAACGCTATAACGCCTGTGGCTAAAAAGTTTACCAATGCTGATGAGCCGTTTATACTGCTTTGTGTGATGATTTTAAAATTCCAGTTTGGAAGCGTAAAACTAAGTGTTCTTTTTGGATTGGAAAAAAATATAATTCCTATGACAGTCGGTATAGCGCTGCTTATCACAGTTGCGTATGCAGCTCCCTCTATGCCCATACCAAACCATGCTATAAATATATAGTCTAATATTATATTAGTAAATCCTGCGCTTAAAACCGCAATCAGACCCATTTTGGGCTCTCCTGCTACGATAAAAAAGCTTTGAAATAAAAACTGCCCCATAAACACCAGAAGTCCGAAAAGTATGATTTGAAAGTAGCTTCTTGCATAAGGCATCAAAATTTCTGTTGCTCCAAGCCATTCCAATATCTCGTCCATAAAAATAAAACCGACTAATATATCAATAAGCGATATAGCTAAAAGTACAAGAGTTATCACTGAAAAATCGTTGTTAGCCTCTTTGTGTCTTTTCTCGCCCATTTTTTTGGCTATGATGGCACTGCCTCCAACGCCAAACATCGTACCTGTTCCCATGAAAAACAAGATGGCGGGCATAACGATATTTATAGATGCAAAAGCGTCTATGTTTACAAGGCGGGCTACAAAAATACCGTCTACTATTGAATATAAAGACTCAAAGAGCATCATTATCATTGTTGGCAGAGCAAATAAAAATAGTGTTTTGGCATTAAAATTTTTTGCCAAATTGTTTTTGGTCATGTTTGTACTTTATTGATTTTGTGTGGATATTGTAACGCACAACAGCAGAGATAAAAATAAAAAAGTGCAGATAATGTGTCTGTTCACGCCAAAAGCTCTCTTGCAAAGGTCAATTTTAATGCTATTGAAGTCCTATAAATTATAGTGGCATGAAGTTGTAATCTAAAAAATAAATAAGTGGTGCGCTCGAAGAGATTCGAACTCATGACCTTCTGAACCGCAATCAGATGCTCTATCCAGCTGAGCTACGAGCGCATTTAAAAAATTAAGGGGATAATTATAGCCATATTTTCTTAAATTATTATTTTCTTTAGATAAAGCGTGCCGGATATGGTTTGAAATACCTAATGCAGATATTTTTAAGAATTTTAATTAAAGAGTATTTTTGCTTTTATAAATAAGGCAAAATCGGTAATATCTTTCTGGGCAAATAACAACGTTTTTGATATAAAAATAGAGATTTTTATACAGTCGTTTTAACTTCAACCTTACGGCTGTAGGAATTTATACGATGTTGAGCATAAATTTTAGTGTCAATTAACACGGCTTGATAAATATTTAGGGCAAGTTTTTATGTTTGCCGTATCTAATATTTTTATCAAATTGTGCGGCATTTGAGGTTATATACTCAAAAATTGGCGGTTTAAGACTTGATTGTAAAAAAATGCTGTAAAACTTTTTTTTAACGAAAAATAGAATAGTATTTTTAAGCAATAATATATAATTATACTAAAGAATATAGTAAATATATAATTTAATTTTTACTTATACATATTTACGTTTATATTGTCTAAAAAGCTTTATATATGTATTGTTTCTATTTTATCACAAATAAAAAGGCTATTTATGGCTATTTTTACCGTTTCTTATTAATAACATAATTATTTTATTTTTAGAGCTACAATAGAGTTATTAGTATTTTTAAGTCAAACTTTATAATTTTGCTGTAAATATTCCACTCCAATATATTTTAATTATTCTTTAGTTATAATAACCATGTCAGATTGCACAAGAAGGTGAGTCCAAACTCTAACCTTGAAGCATTTTGACACTCCGTTGGTTTTACTGTGATTTATGCCGGAGTGACTAACTTACCCCTGTTATCACTCCGCCCTGAATCAATCTCTGTTTTACTGCAAGGTTTTGCAATAATAAGATTAGCTCCGTAAAGCCTCCACCCACTCTTTTACTGCCAAAAGTGAACTTGGTTCTTTTTTGGAGACAAACACAAAGGGTCTGTTTTGTCTGGCGTTTTTGACATCTTTAAGCATGAGATTTAAATCAACATCCACAAACGGCGCCAAATCCGTTTTATTTATGATAAGCAAGTCGCAAAAGATAAGCCCCGCTCCTTTTTTGCGCGGTATGTCGCCGCCTTGCGCTACGTCTATTACGTATATATAAAAATCTACAAGTTCATACGAAAAAGTGGTTGAGAGATTATCTCCGCCGCTCTCTACAAATATTATCTCGGGGTTAAACTTTTTTTCAAGCTCTTCGCACGCTTTTTTATTCATGGATATATCATCTCTGATGGCGGTATGCGGACAGCCGCCCGTTTCTACGCCTATTATCATTTCGCTTGGTATATTAAGTCTGCTTTTTAGATAATCGGCATCCTCTTTTGTGTAAATATCATTTGTAACTATAGCTATTTTAAAACTATCCTGAAGCATTTTTGTAAGTTCTTCAATAATAGACGTTTTACCGCTGCCTACAGGTCCTGCTATACCGATTTTAACTGCGCTCATTTTTTTCCTTAAGTCATAAACAGTCTTGGCTCAATGTTTTTGTGCATGTAGATTATTGAGTCAAAAAACGGATTGAAATTTGATGGATTTGCGTCTATATTTTTAGTATGTTCTCTTAAAAAATCATCCATTAAAAAAAGTATCTGCTGTGCTTCAGAGGGTTTGATTTTGGAGATTTTAAGAGATGCGGCGGCTATATTTATCAGATTTTTTTTACTCCAAAACAGCATAAAATCCTCTTTGCACATATCTAAATCGTAAGCAAAAACAGATAACAGCACTATTTCGCTGCAAGGTGTTTTGTCTGCTTTTATGCTCTCAAAATAGAGTTTTGTGATATCTTTGTTGAGTTTTAAATCTTTCAAGTGCGAAAAGCAGTTTTCTCCAATAGTTTTATAGGCTTTGGCAAAAGCATGGCAGTACATGGAGGAAAATTGAATATCAAGTTTCAACAGCAGGCTTAAAGAGCTGCTTTTGGCGTATTTGTAGACTTTTGCAACTGTCGGAAACTCCATCTTCGCATATTGATACATGATAATATTTTCCAAAAATCTCTTTAAATCTTTGGCATTTTTTACAATTCCCAATACTGCATGCGGTTCAAGCCCAAATGAATGGGTAAATGTGCCTGAAGGAAAAGAAGAGTCAAGAATTTGAATAAACTTTAGCAGCGCTTCAGTGTGTATGGTGGGATAGGGCATTTTGGTGGAACACTCCTGATATTTTTTCTATGCTTATGTCTTCATTGTGTGAGAGCGAATGTATAATACCGCTTAGAGATGAATCGTTCAAAACAGTGATACTAAACTCTTCTATGCAGATTGGCTGATGGCGGTTGCCTATCTCATATGCTGTTTTTGCAAAATCAACAGCATTTTTAAATTTTAGCACGAAAAGTTCATCTTTTTTTATGTTGACTTTGATTTTATAACCGTCTTCGGCTATGAGAGTATCGCCGTCATCAAGATTGCACGCCTGCGTTTTTAATATAAACTCTATCCCGTTTTCACTAACTGCTGACAGATTTGGCTTTTTTATGTCAAACCATGAGAGCAAAACGGTATCATCGGCACTTTGTGCCATCTCTATTTTAACTATCTTTTTTACCATTTGCTATCCTTATATGAAATATTTTCTCGCCAAAGATACGCTTGCGGCAAAATGAGACGCTATAAGCTTGCCGTTTATAAAAACGTTGTAAGTTTCAGGGTCTATTTTGATATCTCCAATGAAATCGTTTAGTTTCATATCTTTTTTGGTAATACTTCGCGTATTTTTAACTGCTAAAAAGCGTTTATCAAGCTTAGGCAGACTTTTTGCGCGCTCTTCTAATGCGTATTTTGAGACAAAAAGCGCGCTTGTTGCCACCGCCGCTTTGCCTAAAGAGCCAAACATTGGTCTGTATAAATTTGGTTCAGGCGTAGGGATGGAAGCGTTAGAATCACCCATTATGCTAAGCGAAACAAAACCTCCTTTGATGATGATTTCCGGTTTTACTCCGAAAAATGCTCTGTTCCAAAGTACTAAATCCGCCATTTTGCCGACCTCCACACTGCCGACATATTCATCAATACCGCATGCAATTGCGGGATTTATCGTATATTTGGCTATATATCTTTTAATGCGGTTATTGTCATTATCGGCGTTATCTTCTGCCAAAGCTCCACGCTGTTTTTTCATGCAGTCTGCTACCTGCCAAGTCCTTATTATGACTTCCCCTACGCGTCCCATAGCCTGCGAGTCCGAACTTGTTATTGAGATAGCGCCGATATCATGCAATACATCTTCGGCAGCTATCGTCTTTCCTCTTATCCTGCTCTCTGCAAAACTTACATCTTCGGGAATTTTAGGGCTTAAATGGTGGCAGACCATAAGCATATCAAGATGTTCTTCAAGCGTGTTTTTTGTGTATGGCAGAGTAGGATTTGTAGATGAGGGCAGTACGTTTAAAAGTCCTGTTACTTTCATGATGTCAGGTGCGTGTCCTCCGCCGGCGCCTTCGGAGTGAAATGCGTGTATCGTGCGTCCTTTAAAGGCGGCTATAGTATTGTCTACAAAACCGGCTTCGTTTAACGTATCTGTATGAATAGCCGTCTGAACGTCAAAATCATCTGCAACTTTCAAGCACATATCTATGGCATTTGGCGTAGAACCCCAATCTTCGTGAAGTTTCAGCCCCATAGCGCCTGCCATTATCTGCTCTTGCAGGGCATAATAAGAGCTGCAATTTCCTTTGCCCATAAATCCGAAATTTAAAGGGCTGTTATTTACAGACTCCATCATTTTATGCAGATTCCAGCGCCCGGGAGTGCATGTGGTAGCATTTGTTCCTGTGTTTGGTCCTGTACCTCCGCCTATCATCGTAGTGACGCCGCTTGCAAATGCCGTATCAATTTGCCCGGGAGATATGAAATGAATATGCGTATCTATGCCTCCAGCTGTGACTATTTTTCCCTCGGCTGATAAGATTTCTGTGTTTACGCCTATCTCTAAACCATCCGTAATCCCGCTTGTAATATTTGGATTGCCCGATTTGCCGATGGCTGATATGACGCCGTCTTTTATCCCTATATCGGCTTTATATATGCCTGTATAGTCTATAATGATTGCATTTGTTATGACAAGGTCAGGAGAGTCTATCGCAGTCGGGGATTGGCTCATGCCGTCTCTTATCGTTTTTCCGCCGCCAAATTTACTCTCTTCGCCGTAAACGGTAAAATCATTTTCTATCTTAGCTATAAGTGAAGTATCAGCAAGTCTAAATCTGTCTGCAGTTGTAGGTCCATACATTGAGGCGTATTTTAGTTTGGATATCTTCATCTTTTCTCCTTTAAAAATCTCTCTAATCTCTCATAAGCCTCTTTTTTTGTCTCTTCATCATCTAAAAAGCCTTCAACCAAACCGTTAAATCCGCTTACAAATCTCTTTCCGCCGTATGGAATAAGAGAGACTTTTTTGTGAGAACCGGGCTCAAATCTCACAGAGGTTCCTGCCGGGATATTTAATCTTTTGCCGTAAGCTTTATATCTGTCAAATTCTAAAAAGCTGTTTGTCTCAAAAAAGTGAAAATGCGAACCCACCTGTATTGGACGGTCGCCGCTGTTTTTTACTTCAATGCGTGTCTCTTTTGCTTTTGCGTTTAACTCTATCTCGCCCTCTTTGATGATGTATCCGCCTATTTCATCGCTGTTTTCATCTAAAATCGGATTATGTATGGAGACAAGCTTTGTGCCGTCTTCAAAAACAGCCTCTACCTGCACAAGGCTCATCATGCACGCAATACCCTCAATGACATCATCTTTTGTAAGAACTTTTGCCGCCTCCACCATAAGTTCGGCTACATTTTTGCCATCCCTTGCCCCTTCAATAATAAAAGAGCTGATGATAGCCACAGCTTCCGGATAGTTCAGCTTAACTCCTCTGCTTTTTCTCTCCTGCGCCAGTTTGGCGGCAGTATAGATAAGCAGCCTCTCTTTCTCCCTGTCTGTCAAAAACATCTCTTCACTCCTTTATCTTTTGCCCAAATCAAATCCATTTTTATTGAGCGTTTTTCTATATAGCTCCCATATAGAGTTTACCACTGATTTTATCTTTGAGATTTTATCCGCAAAGACAATACATATCAAAAATGCTTTATTTTGTGTCTTTTCAAAACTCTTAATCCCGGCTTTTAAAAGCAGCTTTTCAAAGATTTCATTATCTTTGGTTTTTATATATATTTTAGCAAAAAGCCTATTTTTTGCTCTGTGTCTTTTAAGATACTCTTTAAATTCAAGACCGCTTATTTTAAATTTTTCCGTGTATTCTGTTTTTTTGCCGTATGAAAATCTGTTTTGTGCTGCGTACTTTTCAAAATCATACTCTTCAAAGCTTCTGCCTGCGCTGAAAAGGTCACTGTAAAAAAATGTGGAACTTTCATCAAAATTTAGACTAAAAAATTGCAAAAGACAAGAGTTTTTAAACATAATAATCTCATCGTTCAAAAACTCCAAATTAGAATCTTCTTTTAGGTTTAAAACATATCTGTTTACGGCAAACCCACCCTTGCTCGGATAGACTTTAAGCGCCGATTCGCTCGTTAATATGAGATTTGAGTTTATCATATCAATCTTTGTATTGATTTTATCATTTGGAAATAACCCCTCCCCGACGGTGAGCAGTTTGATATAATTTTCTCTCTCCTTAAAAAGATAATATCTGCTTGGAAGCGTCAGTTTTTCTAATGATATATTGTTATCTTTCAATTTAAGCCATAAACTCATAATATAATTATACCGACAAATACTGCTTTATGATTTTATCGCTCAAATCCTTCATTTCCCCGCTTGCTGCTATGCTTCCTCTGTCAAGTATATAAAAATCATCTCCATGCCGTCTGGCAAAAGGGAGTTTTTGTTCTACTAAAAGGACTGTTATCTGTTTCTCTTTTGTCAAGTAATCTATAACATCTCCTATCTGCTGTACTATATTTGGCTGTATGCCTTCGCTCGGTTCATCAAGTATCAAAAATTCAGGCTCTAAACATAAAGCTCTTGCTATAGCTAACTGCTGCTGCTGTCCGCCCGACAAGTCGCCCCCTTTTCTATCGTGCATCTCTTTTAAAACAGGGAATAGCTTATATATGATTTGCGGTACTTTTTTTATTTTGTTTCTGTTTCCAAGGATACCTATTTGAAGATTTTCTTTTACGGTGAGAGAGGAAAATATCTCGCGTCCCTGCGGTACATATCCTATGGCTGTTGAAGCTCTGGCGGAGGGCGGCAGTTTGGTTATATCTTTGCTGCCAAATACTATTTTGCCGCTTTGAACTTTAAGAAGTCCCATTATAACTTTAGTTAAAGTCGTTTTACCGACGCCGTTTCTGCCCATCACACATGTGCATCTGCCTTTTTTGCAGACTAAATTTATATCTTTTAATGTGTGGCTTTGGTTGTAGTATTGATTTAAGTTTTCTATTTTCAGCATGTTATTCACCAAGATATACTTTTCTTACTTTTTCATTATTTTGAATATTTTGCATTGAGCCTTCAGCTAACACCGAGCCTTCATGCAAAACGGTAACCTTTGAGGCAAGGCTTCGTATGAATTCCATATCGTGCTCTACGACAATAACCGAGTGCTCCTTTGAAAGGGAGCGTAAAATCTCGCCTGTTTTTTCAACTTCGGATGGCGTCATGCCGGCTACCGGTTCATCTACAAGCATAATTTTGGGATTTTGCATGATAAGCATACCGATTTCCAACCACTGCTTTTGTCCGTGAGAGAGAACGCCCGCTTGCGTGAGGGCATAATCATACAAACCTGTAAGTTTCATAGTCTCGTCAATTTTATCTTTTTGAAAACTCTTGAGTGTCGCAAAAAGCGTTTTAAAAAACCTTTTATCATCTTGCATCGAGAGTTCAAGGTTTTCAAAGACAGTGTGATTTGAAAAGACGGTAGGTTTTTGAAATTTTCTGCCTATGCCAAGCTCTGCAATAGAGGGTTCATCTAACTCTGTCAAATCAACGGCTTTTGCGAAAATCACTTGTCCGCTGTCTGGTTTTGTTTTACCAGTGATTACGTCCATCATTGTGGATTTGCCTGCGCCATTGGCTCCTATGATACATCTTAACTCTTTATAATCAATAGTCAAAGAGAGCGAATTTAACGCCTTAAAACCGTCAAAACTGACAGTTACGCCATCAAGCAGAAGTATTCTGCCGCCCTTTTCTATATCGCCTATAAAATCGGGATTTATATTCATTTTGCAAGCCTTATTTTTTTAATGTTCGGCATTTTTATTTTCGCAAAAATTCCCGCTATTCCTTTTGGTAAAAACAGAGTTATCAAGACAAATAATCCACCAAGCGCATACAGCCATACTTCAGCAAGTGCGGAGGTAAAATAAGTGCTCGCAAAATTTACGGCAAATGCTCCGATAATGGCTCCGTAAAGCGTACCGCGTCCGCCTATGGCGACCCAGATAACAAGCTCTATTGAAAACAAAGGTGCGAAGAGATTGGGATTTATGATGCCAACCTGCGGCACATATAAAGCTCCTGCAACTCCAGCCAATACGGCTGAGATAATAAATATGAAAATTTTATAACTGACTACTCTGTAGCCCAAAAAACCCACACGGCTTTCAAAATCCCTTATAGATACAACTATGCGCCCTAATTTTGAATTTATGATAAATCGGCAGAGCGCGTACCCTAAAACCAGTGCTGTAAAAGAAGCTATAAGAAGGGATATTTTTGTATATCGGCTTTGCAGGTCAAATCCAAATATATCTTTAAAGTCATTTAGTCCGTTATTGCCGCCAAGTCCCATATCATTTCTAAAAAATGCAAGCATTAAAGCATATGTGAGAGCCTGTGTAATAATGGAGAGATAAACTCCGTTCACTTTTGACTTAAATGCAAAAAAGCCGAATATAAAAGCCAATACGGCGGGCACCAATATAACAAGCAAAACGGCAAAAAACGGATTATCAAATCCATACCAAAACCAAGGCAGCTCTTTGTAATTCATAAATACCATAAAATCAGGCAAAATCGGGTCGGCGTAAACTCCGCGTTCTCCGATTTGGCGCGTAAGATACATAGCAAATGCATATCCGCCAAGCGCAAAGAATGCTCCATGTCCCAAACTTAAAACTCCAAGATAGCCCCACAGCAAATCCAGTGAAAGCGCCAAAAGCGCAAATGCCAGATACTTTCCTATCAATGAAACAGTAAAAGACGATATATGAAAAATAGAACCATCGGGTATGAACAGATTTGAGACAGATATGATAATAACAAGCGCCAAAAGAGATGACAGTACGATTTTTCCGCCTTTGTCGTTTTTGAAAATTTTTATAATTATCGGCTCTCTCATTTTAATCCTCCGCATCTCTGCCCTTTTGAGGGAATAGTCCGCGCGGATGTTTTTGGATAAACAGTATCACCGCTGTGAGTATAATGACTTTTGCAAGAACAGCACCCGACAAAGGTTCTATGATTTTATTTATCTCCCCCAATGTAAACGCTCCTATGAGCGTCCCCCATAAATTTCCAACACCTCCGAATACTACAACCATAAAAGAGTCTACGATATAAGCTTGTCCGAGATTTGGTCCTACGTTTGTAAGCTGGCTTAAAGCCACTCCAGCAACTCCTGCTATGCCTGCACCTATGCCAAAAGTCAAAGCGTCCACAAAACTTGTTCTTACTCCCATAGCCTGCGCCATGCTTCTATTTTGCGAAACAGCGCGTACTTTAAGTCCTAATGAGGTTTTTTTCAAAACAAACAGTGCAAATGCGAAAACAAGCAGAGTAAAAATGATGATATAAAATCTATTATATGTCAATGAAAGCAGATTGTTTATCTCAAACGAACCGCTCATCCATTCGGGCGTTTTTACCTCTTTGTTGAGCGGCGAATATATAGTGCGCACAAGCTGCTGGAGTATAAGGCTTATTCCAAATGTGGCAAGCAGCGCTTCAAGCGGACGAGCATAAAGATGTCTTAAGACCAGTCTCTCTATCAAAATGCCGACTAACGCGCTTACCAAAAACGCTATTGGAATAGCTATGATGACGGAGTATTCTATAAAATTTGGCATAATCTGCTGAATAGTATATGTCGTATATGCTCCAAGCATTATAAGCTCTCCGTGAGCCATATTTATAACCTTCATAACGCCAAATGTGATAGCAAGTCCCATAGCCGCTAAAAGCAGTATTGAACCTGCGCTTAGACCAAAATATAGCGTCTCTAAAATAGAGTAAATTTTTTTGGCGTTTTCTATCTTTTTGATGGAGTCTGTTATCTCTTTTTTGTACGGGATAGTTTCAATGCTGTTTAATTCATTTAACGTTTGAAGTGCGATAGGAGAAAGAGAGCTGCCAAGCTCTATTATCGCCTCTTTTTGTTCGCCGCCGCTTTTATATTTAGCGTCCAAAACCGATAGGGCTTCGCCCAAAATATCTTTTATCTTTTTATTGTTCTCTTTTGCAGACAAATCGTACAAAAGAGCGTAATCTTTCTCTTCAATATTTAATAGCAGCTCTTTAGCAGCATTCAATCTGACTTTCGTATCTTTTGATATCAGATTTACTATGACAAGCTCTGAACGCAAAACAGTTCTTAATCTGTTGTTTATCGTAATTTTGTCAATCTCATCTTTGTTGATTTCAAGCTTTTTACCTGTCACAATATCTATAACGTATGAGTCTTCTTGGTATACAAGAGAGTTTTGAGAAGTTTTATAAAGATTCCCCGACAGCATTTGCGAAAATGCAAGTGACAATCTCTCATCATTTTTATATTCGCCCGACAACTCTTTTATGGCAGTCTCTTTTTGCGCGAAATTTTCAGCTTGCGATAATTTTAGCAAATCATCTTCAAAACTTACGCCAAAAGCTGCGGCAGCTGTTAACAG
>JAIRKW010000157.1 GCA_031259875.1 Campylobacteraceae bacterium | reverse complement strand
TAAATGATATAGATAAGATGCGAGATAAAAAGATAAAATATCATACTGGTATTGCATTTTTTTGCAAAACACTTGGAAATTTTCGTCAATTGTAGATAATAGTACGCATATACCGCTATTTTTCAATGAATTTTCGATATTTTTTATAGATTAATTGACAATTTAACTTGGCTATGGTATAATTTTTTCGTCTAAATGACAAACCTCCTTTTTGTAGCATTATAGGGAGTTGCAGCGCTTCCTCACATCCTTTAAAGTGCGTTGCAACTTCTGCTATAATGTCTTTCATGAAAATTTTAATCACCTTATTTATCTTAATACAATTGTCTCTTTGTGCTTCGCTTCATATTGGCATGAGCGCCAATCCAAGCCGTATTAATCCTATACTATCTACAGATACGGTAAGCAGTGAAATTGCACAGTATATTTTTAATTCGCTTATTACATACGATGAAAATGCTTCAATAAAGCTTGAGCTTGCAAAATCTTACCGCTTTTTGGATAATAAAACACTCCTGTTCACGCTTAGGGACGATGTTTTTTGGAGCGATGGAAAGAGTTTCGGTGCGCAGGATGTAATTTTTACTTATGAGACGATAACTTCACCGACAGTATTTACGCCTTATGCAGAGAGCTTCAGACATGTAGAGAAAGTGGAAGCGATAGATAATTTTAGTGTCAAAGTTACCTACAAATATCCATATTTTGCTGCACTTGAAACTTGGACGATAGGCATACTGCCGTATCATATATTAAAAAATGAAAACTCCATTATGACTTCAGCTTTTAATCAAAAGCCTATTGGCACAGGTGCGTTTATCTTAAAAGATTTTTCTATTTCGAGCAATTTTATACTTGAGGCAAATAAAAATTACTTTTTAGGTTCTCCAAAACTTGAGAGAATAATTTACCATTTTGCCCCTGACAGTGCAACCGAATTTTTAATGTTAAAATCAGGTGAATTAGATATAGGCGCAATTACATCGCTGCAAGTCAAAAGACAGCTTGATAAAAAGTTTTATGAACAGTTTAATATATACGAGACAATGTCGCACTCGTATTCATATGTGGGATTCAATCTGAATCTGCCTAAATTTCAAGATGCCATGGTACGTGAAGCTTTATCTCTTGCAATAGACAGGCAGGAATTAATAGATTTGCTTTTGTTTGGCGACGGGGTTGTCTGCACAGGTCCTTTCATGCCGCAGACGAAAACTTTTAATCCTGACGTAAAAGTTCCGCAGCGCGATACAAAAAAAGCAAAAGAGCTTCTTTTTCAAGCCGGATACAGCGAGAAAAATCCGCTTAAATTTGAGCTTTTGACAAATTCCGGTTCAAGAATCTATATAGCGCAAATTTTACAACGTCAATTAAAAGATGTGGGCGTACATGTGAGCGTGCGCGTGATGGAATGGCAGGCATTTTTAAATACAGTCATACATCCGCGCAGATTTGAAGCTATTGTAATGGGATGGCAGATGGGACTTAAGTCCGACGCTTACTCGATTTGGCATAGTGAATCTGCTAAAATAGGCGGTTTTAATCTTGTAGGCTATAAAAACGAAGAAGTGGACACACTTATAAAAAAAGCTGAGAGAACGATTGATGAAGAAGAATTTAATGCTATCTATCGCCGCATTTTTAAACTCATCAAGGATGATAACCCTTATCTTTTTTTATATATTCCAAAGACACTTACTGCTGTTAAAAAGAGTATCTCGCCCATTCGCCCCTCTATCATAGGCATAGAACACAACATCATAGAGTGGACAAAAGATGAATAAAATTTGCTATAATCCGATTTTTGCAAGGAGATAAAATGGAAAATTTAGCTGTTGAAAATATAATCACACTATTACACAATTACGGACTTCGTTTTATTGGCGCATTGCTTATATTTTTTATAGGTAAAAAAGTTGCGCATTATTTATCAAAACTTTTTGTAAAAGTCATCAAGAAGACTTCACTGGATGCTACTACTACGTCATTTTTGTCAAGCGCAATTTATATTGTTTTACTGCTTTTAGTAACGCTTGCAGCGCTTGCCAACCTTGGCGTGGAAACGACTTCATTTGTTGCACTTTTGGGTGCTATGGGTTTGGCTATCGGTATGGCGTTGAGGGACTCTTTTTCAAGTATAGGTGCGGGGCTTTTGATAGTATTTTTCAAACCTTTCAAAGTAGGAGATTTGATAGATGTAGGCGTACTTGGAACAGTAGAACAGATAAATATTTTCAGTACTATTCTAAATACACCTGACAATAAGCGTATTATCATACCAAATTCTAAAGTAGTGACGGGAAACATCATTAATTACTCCGCGCAATCCATACGCAGGATCGATTTGATATTTGGCATAAGCTATGAAGACGACTTAAGAAAAGCAAAAAAGATTTTAGAAGATATAGCCTCATCTAATCCTAAAATTTTAAAAGAGCCGCTGCCTATTATCGCAGTTTTTGCTCTAAATAGCAGCAGTGTTGATTTTGCTTTTAGAGTGTGGGTAAAAAATGAGGATTACTGGAATGTCTATTTTGCCGCAAATGAAGCGGTAAAATTGCGTTTTGATGAAGAAAAAATTACAATACCATATCCGCAGCTTACTGTATCAAATAAGTAGTTTTACTCCTCTATTAAACTCTTCTCTATCCCGTAAAGAGCGTAGCGTAATTGTTTAAAAACTTCAGCTTTTTCGGGAGAGATGAGTTTTAAGCTCTCTTCGAGTACTCTTGCACTCTCTTGTGCACGTTTTATATTGGCTGTTTGAATACTCTCAATACTTTCTCTGAATGCTTCGCTTTTGGTAGTAGACTTTAAGACATCTCCCTCAATATCGCGTGTTTTAAGCAGTGTAATATATGGTTCAAGTCTTGCTTTATGACGCAGAGTTTTTAATTTTTTAGCATTTAACTCATCGTCAAAACAGTAACGCCTTATATCTTCGACTACGCGGATACCCTCTCTTAAGCGGTTTAGATTGGCATCCCAAAGCCTTAGAAGCTCTGAGGGGAGTTCAGTTATATCTTTATTTGTCATTTGCCTCTCGTTTTTTTACATTGATTATACCAGAATTGTGAGTTAAAAAGCGATATAATAGACCGCTTGAAAAAACTGCAAAAAGAGCTTTGAATGCAAAAAAATATATTTATGATACTAGTGTTTTGCTCTATGATTGCTTGGGGTATCTCGTGGTCGAGTATAAAAATTATGAGCGAGTATATGCCTGCAGCAGAACTTGTGTTTGTGCGCTATTTTATTACTGCCGCTTCACTGTTTTTTACGGTTATTGTTTTAAGACAGCATTTTGATATTGACAAAAAGAGCTTTTTTATCGCTGTTCTTGTTGCGCTTATTACCGTTGTATACGGATATGTTATATTTTTGGGTACAAAGCTTGGTACAGCTTCATTAGCAGGTGCGTTTATTAACACTTTCTCGCCGATAATTACATTTATTATATTGGTTTGCATCTATAAGCGCAAGATTTATAAGCTTGATATATGCGCGCTTGGTATTGGTTTTTTGGGAACTATGCTAATGCTTGGTCTTTGGCAGTTTGACCTTTTTAAAATCATTACGCCTTATAATTTCTATTTTATTTTGGGCGCGTTACTGTGGTCTATACTTACAGTCGCAAGCTCAAAAGTAAGAGTCAATATGATAGTATTCTCTTTTTATATGTATACTTTGACTACTGTTTTTTCTGCCTTTTTTACTGATTTTGACACTATAATAAATAGTTTCGTTGATTTGCGGTTTTGGCTGAATACACTTTTTGTATCGGTAATTAGTACTGCGATAGCTTCTACAATATTTTTCTTAGGTGTAAAAAAAATCGGCGCTGATGGTGTCAGCTCTTTCATGTTTGTAACACCCGTTTCAGCTATAGGTTTTGGCGTGTTTATACTTGGCGAAAAACTTAGTTTTTTTACGCTCATAGGGATAGGCATGGCGATTTTAGCCGTTTATATGTTGAATCGCGTGGGTATATTTAAATAATAAAATTATACTTTAATTTCAACTCTTTGTCTGGATGTTCCCAAATAGTAGTTTCGTCGGCTTTCTTAAGCAATTTAATCTTGGATAAATATAATCTTGATTAAATATATATGTTTAATATAGTATTAAGTCTTGTTGTGCTATTTTTCTAAAAAATATTCGCAAACTTACAAAACTGCGATTATTTATTTTACAAAAAGGAGAATTTATGTTACAAAATTCGTTAAAGAAAAAATTGGTTTCAAGTCTGTTTGTCTTGAGTGTTTTGGGAAACTTAGCTAATGCAGCAGATGATGTACTTCCCGAGATTAACCTTCAAAAATCCCCATGGACTGTTATAGCTTTAGAAAAGGGCTTTTTTAAAAATGAGTTTGACAGGGTCGGTACAAAAAAAGTTACGCTTATAGCACAGGGCGCAGCAGAGCTTTTAGGTGCGGAAAGTGCTGCTGTTGGAAGCGGTAAAGGTGATAAATTAGCTATCGCGCAAAGAATGGTTTATCCGTCTACTATTCACCGTATAAATGGTCTTAATACGGTTATTATTTGGATAAGCGAACCTTCAAACCGTTACCGCACACCAGTGTTAGTCGCAACCGATAACAGTAAAATCAATAATCTTAAAGACCTTGAAGGTAAAAATTTCGGTTCAAGCCGTATCTCCTGCTACTGGTCTTCGCCTTTTGAGAGTTTAAATAAAGCCGGTATTCCTTTTGATTCGCGCTTGAAGAAGGGAAAGGTGCGTCATGAAAATATTGATAACTCCAATATTGCTATTCAAGCTGTGATAGCAGGTAAGACTGATGCTACTGCCGCACATCTTGCAGCTCCTGCATTTACAGGTTCTTGGCTTTCGGGTAAACTCAAAGTAATAGATAGACCGGCAGATGATGGAGTATATGTAAATTATGCCGGACGGGTTACATATGTGGCAAATAAAGTCATAGCCGATAAATATCCGCAAGTTATAAAAGCTTTTTTAGCCGCGCGCGAAAAAACGAGAGAGTGGACTACTGACCATCCCAACGAGGCTGCGGCGATTATATCCAAAGAGCTTAGAGTTCCGACAGAAGTGGCATTGTTTCAAATAACGCATTTGGGACAATGGGAATTTATGGGCGGCGAGGCGAGCGCACAGGAAGCACGCAAATCTATTAAAGAGTTTTTGCGTTATTATATAGCTAACGGTGATGATATTTTGACACAAAAAAGCCTTACGGATAAAGAAGTTGATGAGTTTATAGACGGTAAATTTTTCGCCGGCGGCTCTCATTCTATCTATAAAACTATTAAATAAAAACAAGCTGTAAAAGAGAGAGTATGAGCAAGTCTTTATCGCTTAACGCTGTGTCTTACTATCGCTTTTTTGCTGTATATATACGGTTATTTTTTTCAAAGCGATTGTATATAGGTATTTTTTTACCGCTTATTATATTTAGCATATGGCAGAGTGCAAGCAGTTACGGCTGGATAGATCCTATTTTTCTGCCAAAACCGATAAATGTAGTAAAATCGTTTGTCTATATGCTGCGTGAACAGAATCTTTTAGGCGATATTTGGGCTAGTGTTTCTATAGTGGGGCAGGGTTTTATTTATGGTGCGATAGCGGCTATTTTATTGAGCGTTGCTGCGGGTTTGTCGCGTACAGTGGATCTGTTTTTAGGTTCTACGATAAATACTCTGCGTCATATCCCTACGGTCGCATGGCTGCCTCTTATTGTTGTATGGCTTGGTCTTGGTGCGCCCGCTAAGATACTTATTATAGCAAAGTCGGTTTTTTTCCCGATATTTTTGAATACATTGCAAAGTATCAGAAATATAGATAAAAATTATATTGAACTGGCGAGTGTTTTAAAGCTTTCAAAATGGCAGCTTGTCAGAAAAGTCATATTTCCATCTATTTTGCCATCCATAGCAGTCTCTTTACGTTATTCGGCAGGGCTTGCATGGGCTATTGTTGTAGTAGCGGAAGGATTAAGCGGTCTGGAGGGACTTGGCTTTTTGATATTTCGTTCACAGCAGCTTTTGATGACCGACCAACTTTTAGTGTGCATGGTATTAATCGGTATTATAGGATTTGTGATAGATAGAGCCATGTATACTGTACAACAGCGGTTATTGCGCTGGAAGGTTGGTTTTGATGGCTGAACTTGAAATCCGCAATATTTCCAAGCAATATACTACCATAGACGGCAGTTCATTTGTTGCTGTAAAAGATGCTTCATTTGATGTGGAAGAAGGTGAATTTGTTTCTATAGTTGGACCGTCCGGCTGCGGGAAAACAACAATTTTACGCCTTATTTTAGGATTGGACAGTGACTATGAGGGTGATATTTTACTTAAAAATGAACGCATAAAAAGTACGAGCCTTTCGCGCGGCATAGTATTTCAGGAGCATCGTCTTTTGCCGTGGCTGACTTTGAATGACAATATCGGCTTGGCTCTATTACAAGCAGAAGGTACAAAGGAGCAAAAAAAGGAGACAATTGCGCACAATATTGCTCTTGTAGGTTTAAGCGGTTTTGAAAATGCTTATCCTCACGAGTTGTCAGGCGGCATGGCTCAGCGAGCAGCTATTGCCCGCGCACTTGCTCATCAGCCGTCTATTTTACTGCTTGATGAACCGTTGGGCGCATTGGATGCGATTACCAGAATGCGTTTGCAAGAGGAGCTTTGGCGTATATGGAAGTATAAAAAAGTCAGTATGATAATGGTAACGCACGATGTAGAGGAGGCTATATTTTTAAGCGATAAAATTATCATTATGAATTCTAATCCCGGGCGTATAGTCTCGCAGATAAATGTCAGATTACCGGAGCCAAGGGAGAGAGCCGGAGCGGAATTTGGTGCGATAAGGCGCAGAGTTTTTGAAGCTATGCACGATAATGCTGCAATTGCGGAAGCTGAAGATAATTATTCAATTTAAAAAGGATACAAATGGGAAAAGTTTTAACTTATGAAGAGGCGCTTAGCGTTACAAAAACTCTAACTGCCCAATTTGCTAAAAATGCGCCGGAGCGCGATATTGCAGGAGGTACGCCCAAAAAAGAGCGTGATTTAATTAGACAAAGCGGACTTTTAACGCTTTTTATACCAAAAGAGTTTGGCGGTTCGGGTGTATCGTGGGTACAGTTGCTTGATGTTATATATAATATCGCGCGCGTGGATAGTTCACTTGCACATCTGTATGCGTTTCACAATTATCAGTTGGCGACAGTACGTCTTTATGGTGCAAAAGAGCAGTGGAGTGCTTTATTTAAGGGTACTGTTGAGAATGGTTGGTTTTGGGGTAACGCTTTAAATCAGATAAGAAAAGATGTGATAGCGCAAAAACAAGCTGATGGAAGTTATATATGGAACGGCACGAAAAATTTTGCTACAGGTGCGACAGATTCGGATTATCTTACGATAACGGGAAGCGAAGATACATTTGAGGGTAAAACGCTTGTTGCAGCAATTCCGACAAAACGCGATGGTGTTACAATAAACAGCGATTGGGATAATATCGGTCAAAGACAAACCGACAGCGGTACGCTTGTTTTTAAAAATGTAAAAGTTTTACGCGATGAGGTTTTATCAGACCCAGGACCGTTATCTACACCGTTTTCAACTGCACGTTCCCTTATCGGGCAGAGTGTTTTTTCAAATATATTTTTGGGTATAGCACAAGGTGCATATGAAGAGGCGGTAAAATATGTCCGTGAAAAAGAGAGCAAGCCATGGCTTAGTTCGCTTGCTCCAAGTGCTCAAAAAGACCCGTATTTATTGCGCCATATAGGCGAGCTTTATGTAAAACTTGAAAGTGCTAAACTTTTGACGCAAAGAGTGAATACTTTGCTCGATGAGTTATGGCAAAAGGGTGAAAAATTGACCGCAAGAGAGAGAGGCGAATTTGCTGTAGAAGCAGCAGTTGCCAGAATTGCGGCAACACAAAATGGGCTTGACGTAACAAGCCGTATTTTTGAGATACTCGGCTCACGCGCGACAACTAAAGCTTTGGGTTTTGATAGATTTTGGAGAAACTTAAGGACGCAGACTCTGCATGACCCTATTGATTATAAAATTTTAGCAGTTGGGGATTTTGTGTTAAATAACGATGTGCCAAGTCCGACGTTTTATTCGTAAAAAGGGAGCAATGAGCTCCCTTGTTTTAATCGTCGCTGCTGAAGATTCCAAGAAGTCTTAAAATGAAAATAAAAAGATTTAGAAAATCAAGATAAAGAGCTATAGCTCCTTCTATCGGGGTTTCATAAGCGCCCTTGATGATATTTTGCGTATCATAAAGAATATAAATACTAAACAGTATAGCGCCTGCTGCTGATATAATCGTATATAAAAGCGGACTTGCCGTAAATATGTTTATAATAGAGGCCACTATTAAAACTATCAGCGATATAAACAAAAACTTACTTAAAGAGCTAAAATCTCTTTTTGTGTTCATGGCAAAAATGCTTAAACCGCCAAAAGCCACTGTTGTTAGAATGAAAGCATTCATTACTATCGCAGCGCCTGCTGGTGTTTGAAAAAAGTAGCTCAAAAGCGGTGCAATTGTAAGACCTGTAGCAAATGTAAAAGCAAATAGCAATGCATAATTTAATCCGGCTTTGCGTTTTGCAAATATCAATGCTATAAGAAGAACAATTGTTGCTCCAAGAAGCAGCCATCTGTGCTCTAAAAGCTGACCAACAAAATCCAAACCAACATACGCTCCTGCACTGCCTGCTAATAATGATGCCGCAAAGAGTTGATAAGTCTTTTTAATGAATAGTGAAAGAGAGGATTTCGCACCCGCTTCACTTGTTCGCAAACTTTCATTTGCATAATCTCTGTCATAAAGAGCCATCGTGTAAATCTCCTTTTTTAGATTTTAAAGAGGGATATTATATCAAAAAAACTATAAACAAAGCTTTTTTCAATAATCCCTCCGTGCACTGCTCTTAGAATCTACATAAAATCTGCAATGTTCCTGATATCGAGTCTGACATTGCCGTTTTGCCTCCATCAAGCGCTGCTAAGGTCAAATCAACACTAAAGTCTTTAAGATATTGGTAATATACACCCGCGTGCGCTTCACTTATTTTGCCGTCATAACCTTTTGGCCCGCTCTCAAGAATGCCGTAGCCTGCTTTGAAACTCAATTTATCAAAATATAAACCGCCGTTAACATAGTATGTTTGAGCGTCTATAGTGTTTATCATATAATAATATAAATCGCTGCCGACTTTGATAAAGCCGATATTATCGCCGTCTAAGCCGTAAACAGGCTGTTTTTTGTCATTTTTTGTATAACTTGCGCCTACAGAAAAGAGGTCATTTTTATATCCTGCTTCCACGCCGAAAAATATACCGTCATCATCCGTATAACCTTGCTTATCAAAAAAGTCTTTATCAAGTTTTGAGTAGTTTAACTGACCTCTTATCTTAAAACCTTCTATTGAGTACTGCACATCTGCAAACAAAGCGGTATCGATTACATTTTCATAAGCGCCTGCCCAAAATTGCAATCCTAAACCAATATCTTTAAGCGCGCCTATTGCTCCAGCGGCGTATAAATTACGGTTGCTGCCGATATCGACGCCTAATCTGGTATCGTCAAGTCCATTTGTTTGGGAGAATGCCGCTGCTGCAAAAGTCCACTCTTTTACGCCTTTATACAGTGCTGTTACGCCGTTTCCTCTTGAAGAGTTAAACCCTGTCTCTGTCCATGGGGAAGATATATCTTGTTTGCCGCCGGTAAATGTAAAGTCGTTAGCCGTATATCGGAAATAAAATCTGTCTACATACAGACCCTTATTATAATCTGCGTCATAACCTGCTATTGGTTCGCTTTTGCTCTTAGCCGGTTTGTCATTTCTGTCTGCTGCAAGAGTTGTACCGAAAGCAAGTTTATCCGAATACAGATACAAAGCATTTAACTGCGCTGATAATCTGATGTCTTCAACAGTATTATTAGAGCTGTCCGTGTCTTTGACATTCACTTTTGCTCTTGCAAAGCCGTCTATTTTGAGCTTTTCAAAAATACTCGGGTTAACCTCTTTTAAGGACTCTTCAAGAGCCGCAGCATTTATGCTTGACAATGTAGCAGCTGTAGTAATCGCAGCCAAACTCAACTTTGTTATCTTCATCTTACAAATCCTTTTAAGTAAAATTTTATAGGTTGTATTATAGCCACAATAAAGCATAATAAATAATCTTTCTATTGCTTAAAAAATAAACAACAAATAAAAAGAATTCACAATATAATTCTTTTTACAACAAAATTGCTGATTACGGCAATTGGTCTGTAAAAAATTTTCACAGGAGGAACAAATGGATAGCAGTTCGGGGCTAACAAGACGACAAGTGCTGAATATTATCGGTAAAACTGCAGGAGTTGCCGCTATGTATCATGCAATGACTTCACTTGGCATTGCCGCTGAGTCGTCTTTGAAAGAGGGTGAAGAGTTTGAACAGCTTAAAGGTGCACCCAAAGGCGCCAGTATTCTGATTTTAGGTGCTGGAATTGCAGGAATGACTGCTGCTTATGAGTTGCGTAAAGCAGGATACAATGTAAAGATTCTTGAATATCGTCATAAAGCAGGCGGCAGGTGTTGGACTCTGCGCGGCGGAGATACATTCACAGAGCTTGGCGGAGCTACTCAAAAATGTGAATTTGACAAAGGTCTTTATATCAATCCCGGTCCATGGCGTATCCCGTATAACCATTTTGGTATTTTAGATTATTGTAAAAAATTCGGCGTTCAGTTAGAACCGTTTATACAGGTTAATTACAATGCATTTGTACATTCTACTGAAGCGTATGGCGGCAAGCCGCAGCGATACCGCAAAATACAGGCTGACTTTCAAGGATATATCGCCGAACTGTTAAATAAGTCAGTTTCGCAGGGAGCATTAGACAAGACGTTGAGCAAAGAAGATAAAGAGGCTTTGTCAAGCGCGCTTGTAAGATGGGGTGCGCTGGATCATGACGGCAAATATGCGGCAAATTTGGAGAGTGCTGAAAGACGAGGTTTTGAGATATGGCCAGGAGGTGGTCTAATGCCTCTTGCTACGCCTTCAACAGATATATTGGAAGGTAAAGAGCTGATTAAGTCCAGATTTTGGTCTAGAATAATCACAGGTCAATTTCATGAATTCCAAAGCACTATATTCCAGCCTGTAGGCGGAATGGACCAGGTAGCAGCAGGTTTTGAAAGACAGGTTAAAAGCCTCATTAAATACAATGCGCGCGTTACAGCAATACATCAAGACGAAAAAGGCGTTACTGTAAGCTATGAAGACAGCCTCAAGCCAACAACTACATTAACGGAGAAAGCAGACTATTGCGTATGCACCATACCTTTGTCTATCCTTAGCCAAATACCGGTAACTGTCAGTAAAGCGACAAAAGAGGCGATTGATGCCGTACCGTATGAAGCTTCTGTCAAAGTAGGACTTCAGTTTAAGCGCAAGTTTTGGGAAGAAGATGATGATATCTATGGCGGTATCTCATATACAAACACACCTATATCTACAATAGGTTATCCGAATACTGAATACGGCAAACCAGGCAAAGGCGTATTACTTGGAGCTTATATCTGGGGCAGAAACGCATATGAGTTTACCTCTATGAGTCCTAAAGGACGTGTAGATGCTGCGCTCAAATATGGTGCATTGGTACATCCTCAATATACAAAAGAGTTTGACACAGGCATTGCTGTGGGCTGGCATCGTGTTCCATGGACAAACGGCTGCCATGGTATATGGAGTGATGAAACAAGAGAAAAATACTACAAAAATCTCTGCGAAATCGATGGACGCATAGTATTGGCAGGCGAACACACTTCATATATTCCTGCATGGATGGAAGGTGCGGTACTGTCCGCTCAAGATGCGATTAAACGTTTGCACGAAAAAATCGTTGCTAAAAAAGCATAAGATAAGGAGTCAAAATGAAAACAATAAAAGCTATATTATTGGGAAGCTTATTTGCTGCGACATCACTTTTTGCAGACGGCGACCCGCAGCTTTCCATATCTGTAGGTTCATATAAGTTTGATGCTTCAAGCGGAGAAGAGTTATATAAAGCAAGCTGCCAGGCGTGTCACATGGCTGATGGCAAAGGTGCGCAAGGGGCTGGATTCTATCCTGCTCTTGGCGGCAATGTCAGACTTATGTCTACCAAAACTACAGTTGAAGCTGTTGTAAACGGTTTAAGAGGTATGCCATCTTTCAGAGGATATTTGAGTGATGAGCAAGTTATTGAAGTTGTTAATTATATTCGCACAAATTTCGGTAATAAATTCAGAGGTACTGCAAGTGCAGCGGATATACCAAAATAAGGAGTAAAGTATGAGAGGTATTTTAAAAACTTTTATTTGTTTGGCAGTCTTACTGACTGTCTCCAATGCTGCCGATGTGATTAGATATAAGGTGCCAGGCTCCACATTTCCAATTGCTTCGGCAGTAGAGATTCCATCGGATGTAACTATTGTTAATCTAAGCGGCGTAGTTCCTTCTGTTGTCAATCCCAATGCTACAAAAGGTTCAGCCGAAGCATACGGCAATACCGAACAGCAGACTATAAGTTCGCTTACAGGTATAAAAAATACTTTAAACAGTATCGGTTTAGATATGGGTGATGTGATTAAGATGCAAGTCTTTTTAGTGGGAGACCCCAAGTTATCCGGCAAGATGGATTTTGATGGATTTATGAAAGGGTATACTAAATTCTTCGGAACAAAAGAGCAACCAAATCTTCCGACAAGGTCTGTCTTTCAAGTAACAGCTCTTGCAAATCCGGTATGGCTTGTGGAAATTGAGGTAACTGCAATCCGTAAATCAAGATAATGCTGCAAAAAAAGAAGAGCGGTACAAACCGCTCTTTTTACCTAAAACCCATACCTGTATCCCACATTCAATCCCATATTATCAAACTCATCTCCCTTTTGATAGTTTCCTTCAATATAAAAGTTATGACTGTCGCTGCTTAGAGTAACTCCAAAAGCATTATCAAAACTGTTTCTATTTGGAGTATAACTCTCTTTTTTTGTATTTTGGTTATTATTGAACGCATATGAGGTTTTACCGTCAAGTTCTCTCATGAAGCCAGTTTTTACATATATATTTATAGTATCTTTCAGTTTATAGCCTGCTATGATAGAACCTCTTGCAAGATATGAGTCAAATCCCTCAATACTTGTTTTAAGATTGTTTGAGGATTTAACACTTAACTCTCCCTGTTTTGTATATGTAAGTTCTGCTTGAGGTTCAATGTAAAAGTTGTTTTTCAGACTGTATCTTTTACCAACTTCTGCAGAGAGTGAAAAGCCGTTTGAATCTCCATTCCCATTGACAGATAAATTATTTACCGTTACCGTATCAAAACTGTTCTTGTTTTGGATATATTTTATAACAGCATCTGCATAAAAATCATTATCATCTTTATATAGAGCATATATTCCTACATCATAAAGACGGCTTTGGCTCTCTCCTTTCTCATAATCAGCATCAGCTTTCAAGTATCCAAAAGTAAGACCTGTATAAAGTCTGCCGTTACTTAGATACGAGAGTTTATCTGTTCCTATTTGAACACCATAGTATCCTACACCGTCTATTTTACTGCTATCATCAAAAGAGCCTAACTTTCCTATATATGTTCTTACCCACATATCACCCATAACATTACTCTGTTCATGGCTGTTCCTCTCTCTTAACTCTCCCATTCTTTTAAGTATGTTTTGGGTATTGATATAGTTTATCGCATAATTTATCATTGCAAATCCAACAGAAGAGTTTGCAGAACTGGTTTGAGGTGCAGGAGGAGGATTTACTCCTCCTGTGCTGCTATTGGCATTATTACTGTTATTATTGCCGCTTGGACTGATATCGCCTACATAGTAAGTACTGGATTGATTGTCCCATGTTAATGAATATATAAAAGCTCCAAGTTCAATCTGTCCACTGAAGTTTGCCTGATAATCGCCTGAAGGATTTGAGTTTTCCACAATGGACAGTGATAAAGAGCCGTTTGAAACATATCCTCCCGTTGTTCTGTCGTCAAATCTGACGATATGGTTTCCATAAGACGAGTTGCCTATTATGATTTTATCATTAAGGCTGTTATTCGCATCAATTTTCACATCAAATGCTCCATTGCCGAAGAGATTGTCTGTGATGAGAGTAATAAATTCCGATGAACCGTTTATATTGACAGAAGCACCGTTTGAGAGATTTAAATCGTTTAAAATTGAATTTCGTGTTACTGTCCATACGGAGTTGTCAAATGATAAATCTAAATTTCCTCCGTTTGATAAGGCGGTTGAACCCATAAATGATGAAGTATCATTAAATACTAAAGAGATATCTCCATTGTTAGAACTTAAGATATTGCCAAATACATTAAGAGTGTCAGTATTTATAACTGTACCTCCGTTTGAATACAGAGCATAAGAGCTTTCATTAAATGAGTTTAAAGACGTTTTATCATCAAGAATAAGATTTGAACCTCCTCCAACATATAAAGCATGAGAATTAGAACCGTAAACGTTTATATTTAACTCATTAAAGTCATATGTATATCCATCATCAAGATA
>JAIRKW010000146.1 GCA_031259875.1 Campylobacteraceae bacterium | reverse complement strand
CACTGTATGCAGCGGCTTGCCTGCTCTTGTATGTCGTCTTTTGACAATAACTCGTAAATCTCTCTGAAATCTTTTGTTCTCTCTGCTGCAGAGCGTTTTTTAATCTCTGCTCTTTCTATAGTCAAAAATTCTTGCATATTAGTTTCCCTCCCCAGGGCTTAATGGGAGTCTGGTCATATCTTTGGGATATACCATCCAAAAATCTCTTATTGAGTGTCTGAAGCTATCCATAATGAGCCTTGCTTTAACGCTTTGCGTTTCATTGATATGTGCTCTTAAGAGTTTTTTTAAAATATGTCTTGCTTCATCCATTTCATCTGTATCTATACGCACAGCTTTTACAAGTTCTTGGTTTAATTTATCTATGAAATCGTGGTCTTTATCGTAAATAAATGCCACGCCGCCTGTCATACCAGCACCAAAATTCATTCCTGTTTTACCAAGTATCAAAACCTCTCCGCCAGTCATATATTCGCACGCATGGTCACCAGTACCTTCTACAATTGCAACAGCGCCGGAGTTTCTAACACAAAATCTCTCACCGACATTGCCGGCTACAAAAAGTTCACCGCCTGTTGCTCCGTAAAGGCAGGTATTGCCTGCACATGAGAAATGTTCGCCTTGAATTTTTGGTATGATAACTATTTTACCGCCGTTCATTCCTTTGCCGACATAATCGTTTGCTACGCCGTCTAAGTGAATTTTAACGCCGTTAATCAAAAATGCACCTAGCGACTGTCCTGCGATACCATTTAGATTGTAGATGATACTATCTTTATTTAAGCCTTTATTGCCGTAAAATTTCGCGATTTCACCGCTTGTTTTCGCACCGAAACTTCGATTGGTGTTGGTTATTGTTTTGTTGATTACGATGTATTCGTTTTTATTTTCTATAACTTTATACACCTCTTTTAGTATTTCGGTTTCATACTCATTTTTGTCATATGGAGGATTGGATGGCTTTTGGCACGTGTTGATACCGTCTATATTTGTCAAAATGGAACTAAAATCAAACTTTTTAGCAAATTCATCGTCTTTAACGCTCAAAAATTCGCTTCGCCCGATAATGTCGTTTAGTGACGTATAACCCAAAGAGGCAAGTATCTCTCTGACATCTTCAGCCAAAAGCGTAAAGTAATTTATTATCTTATCAACTGTGCCGCTGAAGTTTTGTCTGCATTCGTCATTTTGAGTAGCTACGCCCACAGAACAGCGGTTTAAATGGCATACGCGCAGCATTTTACAGCCCAAAATTGTCAGTACAAGTGTACCAAACGCATAACTTTCAGCTCCCAAAAGAGCAGCTTTAATGATATCGAGGCCGATTTTTAAACCGCCGTCTGTCTGCAAATGTACAAACTCTCTCAAATTGTTATATTTTAACGCGTTATGAGCTTCGCTAAGACCTATTTCCCATGGGTTGCCGGCAAATTTTATAGATGTGAGCGGAGCTGCGCCCGTACCGCCGTCGTTGCCTGAAATGATAATTTTATCCGCATAAGCTTTAGCTACACCCGCAGCTATCGTACCGACACCTGCGGTGGAAACAAGTTTGACGGTGATAATTGCTTCAGGATTTACCTGTTTTAAATCAAAGATAAGCTGTGCCAAATCCTCTATAGAGTAGATGTCGTGGTGAGGCGGAGGCGATATGAGTGTAACACCGGGGATTGTATAGCGCAAACTTGCTATCAATGGTGTTACTTTATGTCCGGGAAGTTGTCCTCCTTCTCCAGGTTTTGCTCCTTGAGCGACTTTAATTTGTATCTCTTTGGCGCTTCTTAGGTATTCTGGTGTAACGCCAAAACGTCCTGAGGCTATCTGTTTGATTTTGGAATTTTTAATGCTCTTTAATCTCTCTGGAGCTTCACCGCCCTCGCCGGAATTGGACATACCGCCGAGTTTGTACATAGCCAGCGCAATAGCTTCATGCGCTTCGGGCGAAATAGAACCAAGGCTCATTGCTGCGCCATTGAAGCGTTTGAAGATATCAGATACAGGTTCAACTTTTTTGATATCTATAGGTTTTCTATCGGACTTAATGTCAAAAAAATCGCGTATCATTTTAAAATTTCTTGATGCAATGAGGTTTTTTACATTTTCGTAGTCGGATTTTGAACCGCTGTGTGCCGCCTGATGAATTGCGTGTATAACGCGCGGTCCGTAATCATGATACTCTCCGCCGTCCATATATTTGTAAAATCCGCCGATTTCTAAAGGAAACATTTTTACGCGCGTATCAAGCTCGTAAGCTTTAGCGTGGTTTTGTTCTATACGTTTTTCTATATCGTCGTAATCAAGTCCGGACAAAAGACAAACAGCGTTTCTAAAGCAGTCGTTTATTATCCTTGATGATAAACCGATAATGTCGAAAAGTCCTGAATTTTTATATGAAGCTATCGTTGAAATACCCATTTTTGAGATGATTTTAAGCAATCCTTTGCCAAGCGCATGGTTAGCATTTTTTAGAGCCTCTTTTGTATCGTAACTATCCATATCTTTTGATTTTGCCATATCTAAAGCAGTTGCATATAATAGATACGGATATACAGCGCTTGCGCCGAATGCTATCAAGACGGCTGCTGAATGCGAATCAAACACTTCGCCCGTTATGGCGACAATGGAAGCTTTATGTTTTACGCCATTGTCCAAAAGAGCGTTGTTTACGCGCCCAACAACCATAGCCATAGGGATACATTTGTGTGTTTTGTCAAGTCCTCTGTCATCTAAAAACACTATATGTACATTTTCATTTCTGACTGCTTCTACGATATCATAAACCAAATCTTCTAAAGAGCCTTGCAGATTCTCCTCAAAAAGTGTTGAAAATGTGCGGCATTTGTACTCTTTTTTATAAAGTGGTCGGTTAGGATCGCCAAAACTTTTCAATACTTCAATGCGCTCTTGCATAAGAATAGGCGAGATGGATTTGATGCGAAAAGCGTGAAGTGGTGTCTCATCTAAAATATTGTGAGTTTGGCCAAAGTCAGTATTAAGACTCATAACAACCATTTCTCTTATCGGGTCAATCGGCGGATTTGTAACTTGGGCAAATTTTTGTTTGAAAAAGTCGGTGAAAAAACGCTGTTTTTGGCTGAATGCAGCAAGCGGCGTATCGTCGCCCATGGAGCCAGTAGCTTCCTTGCCTGACTTCATCATCGGTTCAACAATCATCTCTCGTATCTCTTGTGTGATATTGTTATATCGCTGCAGATACTCTAAATTATTAAGCTGATAGTCTTGCATATTAGCAAATAGAATATCTACATATTCTTGCAGATAGAACATATTTTTATTAAGCCATTCGGTGTATGGGTGAGAATTTTTAAGATAGTCGTTGATCTCGCTGTTTTTCATTATTTTGCCAAATTTCAAATCAACACCGAGCATTTCACCGCTTTGCAATCGTCCGCGCTCTAAAATATTTTCTTCATCTATTTTCAGCACGCCGTATTCGCTTGCTATTATGATTCTATTGTCTTTTGTGATAATATATTTTGCAGGGCGTAAACCGTTTCTATCTAAGATACAGGCTATGTATCTGCCATTCGTTAAAGATACGGCAGCAGGTCCGTCCCAAGGCTCAAAACTGTTGCTTGAATACTCGTAAAATGACCTTAATTTTGCGTCTATATGTGGTGAGTTTTGCCAAGGAGCAGGTATCAAAACGCGTGCTGCTTTGAAAAAATCATAACCGTTTGCGAGTAAAAATTCAAACATATTATCTAAACTTGCGCTATCACTTACGTCGTCATCAGTAATCGGCAGCAGACTGCGCAGCTCTTTGTCGGAGTAGACGGAACTTTTTAGAAATTTGCTTTTTGCCTTAAGATTGAAGCGGTTTGCGACTATAGAGTTTATTTCACCGTTGTGCGCAAGTGTGCGGAACGGCTGAGCGAGTTTCCATTTTGGAAGTGTATTTGTGGAAAATCTCTGATGAAACAGTGCAAAAACTGCTTTAAAACTGCTGTTTTGCAAATCTTTATAAAACTCCCGAAGATAAGTCGGCATAACAAGACCCTTGTAGGAGATGACTTTGTCTGAAAATGACGATATGTAAAAGTCATCATCTTTAATGGCGTTTTCAATATTGCGTCTTGCTAAATATAAAAGTGCTTCAAAACGTTTTGTGGCGATTAAAGAGTTTGGTATGACAAAAACCTGTGTAATTTTAGGAAGTGTTTTAAGCGCTAATTCACCCAAAGCGTTTATGTCTATAGGTACATCGCGGTAGAGTAAGATTTTGAGATCGTTATCGTGGCAAATCTCCTCAAATACACTCTTTTGCTCCTCTTTTGTAAAAAAAACTTGAGCAACTGCAAACTGTTTGGGTAAATCTGCACCGAGTTTTGCCGCTTCTTTTTTCATAAATTCTACAGGCAGTGAAAAAAGCAGTCCGCTCCCGTCTCCGCTTTTACCGTCTGCGGCAATAGCGCCTCTGTGTACCATTCGCTCAAGCGCCAAAATAGCATCTTTTACGATGTCGTGGGAGGCTATGTTGTTAATATTCGCAAGCAGTCCGAAGCCACAATTGTCTTTGTAACTTTTATATAGTTCCATTAAGTACCTTTATATAATTCGTGGTTTTAACCAGGTCAAAAAA
>JAIRKW010000084.1 GCA_031259875.1 Campylobacteraceae bacterium | reverse complement strand
CACGCTAAATCAAAACAATAGCTATATTGAAAATCAAGAAGGCTTTTTAAGCTCTTCATCTTTCCAAAAATCATACAAGTTGAACCATTGATTTGGATAGCGGCATATTACATTTTCATAAGCTTGAACATATTCTTTGACTGTTTTTTCTATATCTTTGCTTTGGTTTAATCTCGCGCATTCCAGCTTATAAACACATGGTTTTACATAAATGATAAAAAAAGCCATTATCGGTACTTCGGCTTTGAGCGCGATTTCAAAAGGTGTTTTATTAAATTCGGCAGGAGAACCAAAAAAATCAACCATTATCGCATGTTTGGGGTTATTTGCTCTATCGCCCATCATAGATATTATCTCTTTATCAAGCAAGGCTTCTGCAATTTTGATAGAAGCATCAAGTTTTGATGTATGCGCCAAATCAAGAACGCGGATATTTTCTCTTGTTTTAATCAGTTTCTTTTCCACAACTTTAATATCTTCTTTTATCGCCTCTTGCATTATGATATTAATGCGTAAATCGCTCTCTTTAAAAAAAGACGGTGTAACAGACCATCCTCCAAAATGCGAAAAAAGTATAACGCCGCCTTTTCTTATCTCTTTAACGATACTCTCTTTATTCTCAACAATAAGCGTGTATTTGGAGCTATCGCACTTTGTGACAAATCTGTCAGTCATCACTATGGCAAATTTTCGTAAATGCTCAAAGTAGCGCCGCTGCGTATATTTAATGCCTATCTTTTTATAGTAGAGCTTAAGCGCACGCCTGACATTGGAAGCTTTAAAATAGTAAATAAATGTTATAGGATAGAGTAAAATAAAAAACGGCATATACCCAAAACAGCCGTAGAACCATAATGCCAGACGAATACTCCAGCCACTGCCTCTTTGCTTTGTGCTCATTAAATGTAACCCTTCAGCAACAAAACTCTTAACGGCATAAGTCTTATATGTACCCAAATAATAGACATTGTATCGCGCCATTTTTTAAAATGACTCACTCTCTCTTCGGCTTTGGGATAATAGCACTCAACTGTTACCTCAATTATCTTTCGTTTTAGCCATGCGTGACGCACCAAAACTTCCATTTCATAATCAAACTTTACTGTACGTGTAGGTAATTGTAAAATAGAGACAGGATAAAGCCTAAAGCCCGAGAGCGAATCAGTTACATTATGCGAAGTATCCAGTGATGCCCAAAAGTTACTTATTAAACGCCCTATTTTAGAACCTTTTGGGACATTGTCCGCACTAAAATCGCGCGCGCCTATAACTATCGTTTCATCTCCTTCGTTTACAGCATTAGTTAGCTTGCAAATCTCACGAGGCAAATGCTGACCGTCTGCATCCATACTCACAAAATATGAATATCCTAACTCTTTGGCTTTTTTACAGCCATTCATTAACGCCGCCCCTTTACCAAGATTATAAGGGTGCGTTACAATATGTGTCTTTTCATCTGTTTTTAGAAGTTTTTTTAAAGGCGTATTCCAGCCATCATCTACAACAATAACTTCATATCCTAAAGCGCGCACCTCTTTTACAATATCAAATAAGGTGTCATTATTTAGGGTAGGTATTACGACTACTGCGCGGTATCTATCCATAAAAAGTCCGAAATATAAAAATAAAAGCCTAATGCTATCATAAAAAAATCTAAAACAAGATAGTTTCAGCTAACTTATTTTACAATTCGTAACTTAACATTTTTTAGTTAAAATTTCCATATAAACTAAGATAAAAAGATTATGTTACATTTTGATTTTAAACCAAAAGACAAAGGCGCTTTAGATGCTCAATACGAAGCTCAAAAAATTGCTTTTGCGCCGATTATTTTCCAATGTGTGCGAGTTTTAAAAGAGTGGGGTATACTAAAACTTTTGCGCGATAATAATCAAGACGGATTAAGTACGGATGAAATTTGTCAACAATCCGACAAAAGCGCATATGCTGTGAACCTGTTACTTGAGAGTGCACTTAGCATTAATGTTGTTGAAGCAAAAAAGGAGCGTTATTTTTTAAGCAAAGTAGGCTATTTTTTACAAGACGACCCCATGACCGCAGCAAATTTTGACTTTAATCATTACATAAACTATCTTGGTATTTACCATTTAGATGAAGCGATAAAAAATGAAAAACCAGAAGGTCTAAGATATTTTGGAAAATGGCCAACTATCTATCCTGCGCTGTCTAAACTTCCAACAAAGGCAAAAGAAGCATGGTTTGCATTTGATCATTTTTATTCTGATGGTGCGTTTGAGGCAGCTTTACAAGTTTTAAAAACTTTAAATCACAAAAAAATACTTGACATCGGCGGCAATACAGGTAAATTTTCTCTCTTGTGCGCTCAAGTATTGAATGAAAGCAGTATATGCATAGTTGACTTGCCAGAACAAATAGCGCTGGCAAAAAATTCTATTAAAAATGCCGGCTTAGATAAACGCATAACAACATTTGCAACTGATATCTTAAGTCAAACAGCTCTTCCCAAGGGCTATGATATAATTTGGATGAGTCAATTTTTAGATTGCTTTTCGGAAAACGATATATTAAAAATACTCAAAAAGGTTTGTGAAAGCCTTGGGGATGATTCAAGGGTTTGTATTTTAGAACCTATTTGGGACAGACAGCGTTTTGAAACTTCGGCTTTTTGTATCATTAATACATCGCCTTATTTTGCGGCAATGGCAAACGGCAAAAGCAAAATGTTCAAATGGAGTGATTTGAAAAAATCTATAGAAAAATCATCATTAGAAATTGAGCAAATATATGATAATTTAGGTTTTGCACACTCATTAATTATATGTAAAAAAACAAAGGATTAAAATGGTAACAAGTGAAAACTTGAAATCTCTCATCATAAAAAGTTTAAAATTGGAAGACATCGGCGTAGACGATATTAACGACGATATGTCTCTTTTTAGCTCGGATGGACTCGGACTTGATTCTGTTGATTCTATCGAGCTTGTGCTGACATTGGAACGCGCGTATGGCGTTAAGATAGGTAAAAATGAAAATTATCAAGAAATTTTCAGTTCAATATCTTCGCTTTTAAATTTTATTAATGCTCAAAAATAGTGTTTTTATAAACTGTTTTGATGCCATCTCTTGTGCAGGATTGAATGAACGAGAATTGTGGCAAAATATTTTAGAACAAAAGAGCGGCATAAAGGCATTTGAGGATTTTTTGCCAAATTCCATTGCTTTTATCGGCAAGATACCATCTCTTCTTCCATTTAAAGAGTTGCTTTTGGAACGAATTCGGGCAATAATTAAACAAAGCGGCATAGACACGGCATCAACTGCTCTTTTTATAGGCTCTTCCGTGGGAGGCATGCAAAATACGGAAAATATGCTGCAAAATGGAGTTGCTTTTTGCGATATTGACCCTGATTTTCACACAATAGGCACAATTAACAATCTGCTTAGACAGCATTTTAGCTTTAAAGAGGTTTTCGCTTTCTCAACAGCTTGTACTTCAAGTGCAAATGCTCTTGGTTTTGCATATGAATGTCTTAAAAAAGGTGTATACAAAACAGCTTTGGTTATAGGAGCAGATGCTATTTCGCTTACTACCGTATGCGGCTTTAATTCGCTCGGAGTTTTATCAGATACGGTTTGTAAGCCTTTTTGTCAAACAAGCAGCGGTATGAATGTGGCAGAAGGACTTGGTTTGCTTGTCTTAAGCAATATAAAAACCAAGAATGCAGTAGAAGTTTTGGGGGTTGGCTATAGTTCGGATGCTTACCATATGACACATCCAAAACCAAACGGCGCAGGTGCACTTGAAGCAATAAGCCGCGCTTTGAAAAATGCCAACTTAAACGCCGAACAAGTAGACTACATAAACGCTCACGGTACAGGCACAAAAGCAAATGATACTACCGAAGCTGAGGCAATATCTTCACTTTTTGATAAAGCTGTCTATGTAAGTTCTTCAAAAAATATTATAGGGCATACTTTGGGAGCAGCCGGCGCACTTGAAGCCATCATTGTGTGCAAAACGATACTAAATAGCCTCATACCTCCTAACGGCAAAATAACCGAGAGTATAAATGAAAAGTGTAATTTCGTACCAACGCCCATAAAACAAGATGTAAATTTTGCCATAAGCAACTCTTTTGCATTTGGCGGCAATAACACCTCTTTGGTATTTGGTAAAGTTTTATGAAAATCAAAGATATACCGCAAGAAGCCAACAAAACATTTGAAGGGGCAAAAAAAGCTCTTTATGCACAGGATGACAACGGTGAGTACAAAATAGCTGCGTCAACAGGCTGGAAAGTTGAAGAGTTAGCTACATTGACTGCCATTGAAGAGTTAAAAGAGCAGGAAAATGCTGCTTTCAAAGAATATATTGAAGGTAAGCTCTCGCCGCTTCCGTACTATATGCATAAAAGGAGAATGGATCTGCCGACTCTTGCGTGTACGGTTGGCATGTTTAAATGGCGTATCAAAAGGCATTTTAAGCCTTCTGTTTTTAAAAAATTAAGCAATAAAATTTTAATGCGCTATGCAGAAGCGCTGGATATAAAGGTAGAGGATTTGACACAAGGGAACAGTAATGGCTGAATTTAAACACTCACACGCTGCCCACTGCGAAAGCGGCGCGGTTTCATCTTTGTTAAGACACGGCGGTTTTGATATAAGCGAAGCTATGTGTTTTGGCATATCAAGCGCGCTTACTTTTGGCTATTTCCCATTTATCAAGATAAATAATCAACCGTTGATTACCTACAGAATGCCTCCGCGTCATATATTAAAAGGCGTTGAGAAAAATTTAGGCATAAGATTTGAAACAAAAGTTTTTAAAAATAACAGAGAAAAAGCCGTAAAAGCTTTGGACGAAGAGCTTGAAAAAGGCGGAATAGCCGGTGTGCAGGCATCGGTATTTTATCTGCCGTATTTTCCCAAAGATATGCGTTTTCACTTTAATGCACACAATTTAATAGTGTTTAAAAAAGAAGGGGATACCTACTTTGTAAGTGACCCTGTGTTTGATTATATTAATACAATAAGCGAAGAGGATTTGACAAGAGCCAGATTTGCAAAAGGTGCGCTTGCACCGCACGGCACTTTGTATAAGCTTGTATCTTTACCTAAAAGTATAAATTTTGAAAAAGCTATAAAGCAAGCCATATCAAAAACCGTGCGCATGATGCTCAAGACCCCGCTTCCAATTATAGGTGTTTGGGGTATGAAAACGCTCGCAAAGAAGATAGGTTCGCTTAAAACCGCAACAAATGAGGATAAGCACTTTGCAAAAATGTTTATTACACAGATGATTAGAATGCAAGAGGAGATAGGTACCGGTGGAGGCGGATTTAGATTTATGTACGCTTCATTTTTGCAGGAGAGTGCAAAACTTTTAAACTCTTCCATTTTATCTGAAGCCTCCGATATTATGAGTGAAACTGGTGATAAACTCAGGTTATTTGCGCTAAAAGGCGCAAAAATTATAAAAAATCAGGATGAATTCAATCCCGCATATCTATCGCATCTTTTCGTGGAATGCGCCCTTTTGGAAGAGAGAGCGTATAAAAAACTGCGCACTTTCAAATAATACATCAAGCATATTTTTGGTAATATACCCTCTTATTTTATTGATAAGGAGTTTTATTGTGAAAAAGTTTTTAACTTTTGTGTGTTTGGGCGGATTACTTTTCGCAGGTGATTTTGAAGATAATTTCAAAGAAACTATTAAAAATAATTTCAAACAGGATATAGAAATTATCAGTTCCGACAAGCTTAAAGGCGTAAAAGGTCTGCGTATTGCCGTGTTTAAAATCGATAGCAGTGCGATACCCTCTTTTGTTTCTGAAGACGGCAAATCATTTTTTGTAGTGTCAACACAAGAACCTTTTTTGCTTGCAGACGAGAGCGATAAAGAGTTGTTGTCGAAAAGAATTAACGATGTCAATAAAATAAATGAGACGGCAAAAAATAAAATATACAACGATATTTTTGATAAGGTACCAAAAGAGGCAGGTATACTCTTGAAATCTCAAAATAAAACAGATGAACTTTTGACGATAGTTACAGACCCTGACTGCCCGTATTGCCGTGCTGAATTGGCAAATTTAGATAATCGTCTAAAAAGTGTCAATGTAAAAATGATTTTTGCACCCGTGCATAATGAAACGGCTTTTATCAAATCAGCCCTTATTTTAGAGGAGACAAAAAATCTAAAAGACAATGCAAAGATTATCTCTGTTGTGCAAAAGTATTATCAAGATGTCAATCTCAGCAAGGAACAGCAGCAGACAAAAACCGATATTGTGCATCAAGCGGCAGACACGATATTTGGTTCTGGTTTAATACGTTCTGTACCGTTTTTACACAACGGAAAACTGAAATAGGAAACAGTTTTGGAAACAGGCGCGGTTATTATATTTTTAGCACTTCTATTGGTAACCGCACCATTTATCTCAAGCGTTACAAAAATCCCAATCGTTGTAGTAGAGATGTTGCTGGGAGTATTTGGCGCTTATGCGGGTGTTTTGAAAACATTCGCAGAGTTTGAAATTTTTGCTCATCTTGGTTTTTTATATTTGATGTTTTTAGTAGGTATGGAAGTCAATCTAAAAGAGCTGCACTTCGGCAAAACGTCGCTTCTGAAAAGAGCGGCTCTGTTTTTCGGTACAATTTATATATTATCCATCATCATTACTCTGTATTTTAATTTAAGCATAGTCTATGTTGCAATATTTCCTATTTTTTCGCTAGGCATTTTAATGACGCTTATCAAAGAGTATGGCAGAAACGAGACATGGCTTTTGTTGGCTTTGAATGTCGGTATTATCGGCGAGCTAATTAGTATTATCGTAATGATAGTACTAAGCAGTGTTTTGAAAAACGGATTTAATATACATTTTTTTATTACAATCGCAATACTTATACTATTTTTCTTAAGTTTTATACTCTTTTTTAAAGGCGCAAAAGTCTTTTTTTGGTGGTTTCCTGAAGTCAAAACGGCAATTATGCCATATCGAGACAATAAAGATATAGATATAAGACTTTCAATGGCGCTTGTCTTTACAATGGTAACTTTGATGATAATCATCGGTATAGACGAAGTATTGGGAGCATTTTTGGCGGGACTGTTTTTGGCTTTCTTTTTTAAACATAAAAAAGATTTGCGCGAAAAGCTCTCTTCATTTGGATTTGGCTTTTTTATACCGCTTTTTTTTATATATGTAGGCTCAACTCTGCCTATTGAGGCATTCACAAATCCTGAAGTGTTAAAACTCTCTTTTTTTATCTCCGGCGCAATAGTGCTTATAAGGCTTATCGGTTCTTTGGGGGCATACCTTAGCTATTTTGGATTTAAAAATACGATTCTTTTCTCTCTCAGCAACTCCATACCGCTTACTTTTTTGGTCGCAGTTGCTACATTAGCATATAACACGGGTGCAATAAAAGACGATGAATATTATGCCGTTATAATAGCGGGGTTAATCAGTGCAATAATCCTCATTGTCATAATAAAAATACTGCACTCTGTTTTTAATACATTGGGAGCCAAAAAAGAGTGATTTTAAGTATCGAGAGCAGTTGTGATGACAGCTCTTTAGCATTAACAAAAATCAACACGCATGAACTTGTTTTTCACAAGAAAATTTCACAGGAGATTATGCACTCTTCATATGGAGGTGTTGTGCCTGAACTTGCTGCAAGACTTCATGCAACTGCACTTCCCAAAATACTTGAAGAAATATCGGCATATCTGAAAGAGATAAAAGCTATTGCCGTTACAAACGAACCCGGACTTTCCATGAGTCTTTTGGAAGGCGTAATGATGACAAAAGCTCTTAGTCTTGCTCTTGACATACCAATTTTACCGATAAATCATTTAAAGGGGCATATCTATTCGCTCTTTATTGAACAGAAAGAAAGACTGCCGCTTGGTATTTTATTAGTGTCCGGCGGACACACACAGATTTTGGATGCAAAAAGTTATGACGATATAAGGATTTTAGCCTCTACGCTGGATGACAGCTTTGGAGAGAGCTTTGATAAAACCGCCAAAATGCTTCACCTTGGCTATCCGGGTGGAAGTATTATAGAAGAGTATGCGAAGCTCGGGCAAAAACGATTTAATTTCACCATACCAATGCAAAAATCAAAGAATATTGCCTTTAGTTACTCCGGGCTGAAAAATCAAGTAAGAGTTGCTATTCAAAAGCTTGGAGAAAATATTTCACAGCAAGATATGTATGACATTGCCGCTTCATTTCAAAACGCTGCAATAAGTCATATTTTGATACAGTGTGAAAAGATTTTTAAACAAAATACATTTGAAGAGTTTGCTATAGTAGGCGGCGCGAGCGCAAA
>JAIRKW010000109.1 GCA_031259875.1 Campylobacteraceae bacterium | reverse complement strand
AAAAGATGAATGAGAGCGGCAAAAGCATGGAGGAGATAACATCTTTTTATACCAAAAGATACAAAGATGATATGAGAGCTTTAGGCGTGCAAGACGCCGATATAGAGCCAAAAGCGACTGAGTCTTTAAAAACTATTATAGAATTTACGCAAAATCTTTTAAATAATAATTGCGCTTATATAACTTCAAGCGGCGTTTATTTCGATACGTCAAAAGATAATAAATACCTTTGCCTTTCGCACAGATATATAGACGAAAGCGATATGCGCTCAAGGGTCGAAGAGGATGAAGAGAAAAAAAATATCAAAGATTTTGCATTATGGAAATTTGCCAAAAAAGGCGAAATATCTTATTCTGCACCATTTGGAGAAGGCAGACCCGGCTGGCATATAGAGTGCTCTGCTATGATAAAAGAGCATTTAGCCCAAAAAAGCGGTGATTATCAAATAGATATACATGGCGGCGGCGCGGATTTATTTTTTCCTCATCACGAAAACGAAGCAGCGCAAACAAGAAAGGAGAGTTCTCAAGAGATAGCCAAATACTGGATGCATAACGGTTTTGTAACCATAAATGGTGAAAAGATGAGCAAATCTCTTGGAAACAGTTTTTTTCTAAAAGATGTTTTGAAGGTTTATGACGGCGAAATAGTGCGTTTTTATCTACTTTCTACACACTACAGAGCAAATATCAATTTCAATGAAACAGACCTTTTGCAAAGTAAAAAGCGGCTTGATAAGATTTACCGCTTAAAGCAGCGCATAAATGAAACTGCTGCAGCAAAATGCGCCAAAGAGTTTAAAAATGAATTTTTGAACGCATTTAAAGATGACCTTAATATTTCAGTAGCTTTAAGCGTCGTTGATATGATGATAGCCAAAGCCAACGAAGCACTTGATAAAAACTCAAAAGATAACACCCTAAAAGAAGTATTGGCAGGAAATTTACAGCTTATAAACGAAGTTTTGGGTATTGGCTGGAAAGATGCGCGTGAGTATTTTCAGCTTGGAATAAGCGAAGAGGAGAAGAGAATAATAGAGGAACTTATAGCTAATCGTACAACTGCAAAACAGCAAAAAGATTTTGCGCAAGCCGATGCAATAAGAGAAAAACTCGCCAAAATGGGTATTACATTGATGGATAGCGCAAAGGGTACAAAATGGGAGAAAAATTTAGATTAAGTCTTTGTATGTACTATTTTTTTATATTTACTTGGCTATAATCCGAAAAAGAGTGTCAGGATAGAAAAATATATGTTTGATTATCAGAGTTTAAAAAGTATATTATTTAAATTAGACCCAGAAATTGCGCACACGCTGGCTGAATTTGCTATGAGGCTTGGAAATTTTGCACCGTCATTATTAAATCCCATAGCTTCAAAATGTATCATAGCAGATGAACGGCTTAGTCAGAAGATTTTCGACGTCAAATTTTTAAATCCAGTAGGTATAGCTGCTGGTTTTGACAAAAACGCTTCAATGATAAGAGCTTTATGTGCCCTTGGATTTGGTTATGTAGAGTACGGCACAGTTACGCCAAAACCACAAAGCGGTAATGCAAAACCGCGTTTGTTTCGTCACATTGCTGAAAAATCGCTTCAAAACGCTATGGGTTTTAATAATGACGGTTGTGTAAAAATAGCCAAAAGAGCGAGTGCACTGTATCCATTTGCAATACCGCTTGGTGCAAACATCGGCAAAAATAAGACAACTTCGCAGGAAAAGGCGGTTGATGATTATATAGAGCTTACAAAAACTCTATCTCCCGTGTGCGATTATCTGGTTGTCAATATCTCATCGCCAAATACGCCGAATTTAAGAGATTTGCAAAATGAGAGTTTTATAAAAGAGCTTTTCGGCGCGTGTACTCCTTTGACAAGTAAACCGATTTTACTAAAAATCGCACCCGATATGACGCCAAAAAACGCTGTCTCTTTATGCTCTGCTGCAATTGAGAGTGGTGCAAAAGGCATTATAGCAACAAATACAACTGTAGACTATTCGTTAGTTCAAAATCCTAAAGATTTCGGCGGTATCAGCGGAGAGGTTTTGCGCGAAAAGAGTTTTAAACTTTTTGATGCTATAGCAAAAGAGTTTTTCAAAACTACCGTTTTAATAAGTGCAGGCGGTATATCAACCCCAAAAGAGGCGTACAGAAGGCTCAAAGTCGGAGCATCACTTGTGCAAATCTACACAAGTTTTATATATGAAGGTCCTAAAATAGCAAGTAATATCAACAAAGGAATTTTGGAACTTATGAACAAAGAGGGATTTCATACTATCAATGACGTCATAGGGGCAGATAGAAATTGAAACGGTTGTGTTTAATTGTATCTCTATTTTTAGGAGTTTTAATGGCTGATTCTTTGCCAAAATATGAAAATCAAACGCTCTCTAACGGACTTCAGGTATTTGTTATACCAATGAACGCTGGAAGCGGTGTTATCACTACGGATATTTTTTACAAAGTCGGAAGCGGCGATGAGATAATGGGCAAGAGCGGTATCGCACATATGCTTGAACATCTCAATTTCAAATCTACAAAAAATCTCAAAGCAGGTGAATTTGACGAAATAGTCAAAGGTTTCGGCGGTATTACAAACGCCAACACAGGATTTGACGCTACACACTATTTTATAAAAAGCAGCAGCAAAAACCTCTCTAAATCGCTTGAATTATTCAGCGAACTTATGGCAAATCTATCATTAAAAGATGAAGAATTTCAACCTGAACGAGATGTTGTTATGGAAGAGCGCAAATGGCGCACAGATAATAATCCTATCGGATATTTATACTTTAGACTTTTTAACAGCGCATTTATCTACCATCCTTATCATTGGACGCCGATTGGTTTTAAGGACGATATAAAAAATTGGACAATAGAAGATATCAAATCATTCCATAATACATACTATCAGCCATCAAACGCAATAATAGTCGTTGCGGGCGACATAGAACCAAAAAAGGTATTTGACGAAGCGCAAAAATACTTCGGCAGCATAAAACGACAGGTGCAGCTGCCTAAAAAATACCAAATAGAACCGGAACAAGATGGTGCAAGAAGAGTATACGTACACAAAGACAGTGAAACAGAAATGGTTGCTATCGCTTATAAAATACCTTCATACGAACACGGCGACCAAGTAGCCTTAAGCGCTCTAAGTCAGCTTTTGAGCGCAGGAAAAAGCAGCAGGCTGTATGATATATTAGTCAATCAAAAAGGACTTGTCAATCAAATCTACGCTTACAATATGGATACAAAAGACCCGAATCTTTTTGTATTCATAGCCGTTTGCAACGAAGGTGTGAAAGCGGAAAAAGTTGAGGCTGAGATTTTGGCAGTGATTGAGGAGATTAAAAAGGGAAGCATCAGCGAGGAAGAATTGCGCAAGATTAAGACAAATACAAAAGCAGATTTTATATTTGCGCTTGAAAGTTCAAGCAGTGTGGCAAATCTCTTCGGAAGTTTTCTTGTGCGAGGCTCCTTGGAACCGCTTTTGAAGTATGAAGAGCGCATTTACGCACTTGACACCAATACTTTAAAAGAGGCTGCAAATAACTATTTTAAAAACAAAACGTCAACTACAATCATTTTAAGAAAGGAAAAGTAAAATGGGCGAATTTTTACAAGGCGCGATGACTGCAATTATCACGCCGTTTAAAAATGGTGCTATAGACGAACTTCGGTATGAAAAACTTATTAGCCGTCAGATAAAAAACGGCATAGACGTAGTAGTGCCTGTTGGTACTACCGGAGAAAGCGCAACTCTAAATCACGAAGAGCATAAACGTTGTATAGAGATAGCAGTTGCTGTCTGTAAAGGTACAAATGTAAAAGTTATGGCAGGTGCCGGCAGTAATGCGACACATGAAGCTGTAGATTTGGCTAAATTTGCGCAAAAATGCGGTACAGACGCTATATTGTCCGTTACTCCGTATTATAACAAGCCAACCCAAGAGGGATTATATCAACACTATAAAGCAATAGCAGCAGCCGTAGAAATACCAGTACTTTTATACAATGTTCCGGGACGTACAGGATGCGATATACAAACAAATACCGTCATTAGACTCTTTAATGATTGCCCAAATATCTTTGGCGTCAAAGAAGCAAGCGGTTCAATAGATAAGTGTGTAGATTTATTGGCGCATGAGCCTAAACTTTATCTTGTAAGCGGTGAAGATGCAATAAACTACCCTATTCTCTCAAACGGCGGCAAAGGCGTTATATCTGTTACTGCAAATCTGCTTCCGGACAAAATATCAGAACTTACACATAAAGCTTTGGAGTCAGACTACCTTGGCGCAAAGGCGATAAACGATGAACTCTATGC
>JAIRKW010000076.1 GCA_031259875.1 Campylobacteraceae bacterium | reverse complement strand
TCATAAGGTTTTTGCCACTGTAAAACCATCTCTTCCAATCTTTTGAAAACCTGTGCATTTTGCAAATTGACTTCATTTTGGATAATTTCAAGCGATTTTAGATATTGCTTAAACATTTTACCTATCAAGTCATCATCGAAAAAGAGCTTTTTGTACACTTCGTCAGCATGAATTTTGGGCGCTTCGTATCTATAGGCGGTGAAAACCTTTTTGCTGCCGAAGATTCCTGCTTTTGCTTTTATATACCTTACTCTTTGCGAGCTTGCTTTTTTGGACAAAATCTCCGCGGCAATCTTATCTATAATCTCCTCAATTTTCAAAAACGACTCATTCAAAGCCTTCGCAAAACGTGTTTTTAGGTTATCAAAAGTTTTCAATGCTTCTTTTATATATTCTTGCAGAATGTTTTCAAGCTCTTCATGGATTGAAATTATTCTCTCCTCTTGCTCCAGCAAAGTCTCAATCAAAATTTTTATATCCTGCGTAATAGCAAACTCCTTAGCACTCATAGCCACAGGCTGAATCTCTTGATATATGAATGAAAGCACAGCTTCTATGTTGGACTCTTTCAAAAGCGCCTCATTGTGCGTTGTGCTTGTTTTGGCGCTTTGCTTTTTAAATTCATCAAAGGCGTGGCTTAGCATCTGTTCTTCAATGATGTAGTCGTTTTCTGCCGCACTTTTTTTGAGTTTTTTCAGGGCATGTTCAAAGCTCTCTTCCAAAAGAGCCTCTTTTTTATTTGACCTTGCTTCTACTGCTTGTTTTGCAGATATAGGAATGACTTTGGCAAAATACTTCTTAAAAGAGCGCTCGACATATTCACTTGTCTGTTTTATCTGCTCTGCTGAAAATTTATCTTTTTGATTTAACACGCAAAGCGATTTGTTTTGATAAGAGTGCATAAATTTTTCCAGCACCTCGGCTTCACTCATTTTGCCCGCATTATCAATAAGGCTAAGCCAGATAATGCCGTCAACTTCCTGCAGTACGGTTTCTGTTGCTGTAGTATCAGAAAAACTTTGAGAGTTAAGTCCTGGCGTGTCTACAAAAATAATATCTTTTAAAAGCTCCAACGGAGCATAAAGAGTGATATAGTCTATATCGTCTGCTTCAGCACTTCTTTGGTCTGTAAAATCAGCTATATTTTCCACTTGAAAAAAAGCTTCCCTGCCGTCTTTATAGCGCACCATGATACTAAATTCATCGCCGTAGCGGATATAATTGACCTTTGAAGTAACGGGCGTTATGCCTGTGGGCAGGATATTTTTAGACAAAAGCGCATTTAAAAAAGTGGATTTGCCGCTTGAAAATTGTCCTGTGATAGCTACTTTCATGGGTTCTTCGGCTCTTATTTTGAGTCTTTTTACCGCTTCGTTTAGTTCGGCCGAGGCATACATATATGGTTTTAAAAGAGAGCTTCCTATATCATTTACAAACTTTGAGATATTTTCAAATCGCTCATTGCTGTTGTTTTCTAATGCCTTAAATTCTTTAATAAACTCTTCAAATAAACTCATGCGCCAATCTCCGATAACCTCTTTTGTATTTGCGTCAATGTCAAAAGTTTTTCTTGCACAACGCTCTCTCTTTTTGCTGCTTTTTGCCTGTCATGTGAGAGCATCTCTATCTGCCTTTTTAGATTGTCTGCTTCCTCTTTCATAGCGCTTTTTGCTCTGTTTAAAGGCTCTTCGTTGCGTAAAATAAAATCATCCGCAAGTTTGGCGTTTAAAAGCGTCAAAATCTTTCTAAGCTCTGCTTTTATGAGCGTAAACTCATCGCTTAAATACAAATTTATCTCATTGCCAAACTCTTCAAGGTTTGATTTGGAGCATTTTTTTAGGCTTGACAAAATCCTTGAAACAAGTACGGAAAAATTTAGACTTATCCCATTTGTCTGGTTTTCAAAAAAAGCTTTTGCATCAAATTTTGATACCTCCACACTTGTTTTAACATTCTCAAAAAGCGCCGATAACCTCTCTTCTATGCTCAAAGTTTTTTTGCTAAAACCAAATCTAAAATCCCGTATCAAATCTATCATTCCGTCTTTCAAGCCGCTTTCTACTATATATGCCGTGCGCTCATTGGAAGGCTTTCTTTTGTTTTTATTTAACTCATACTTCACATCATCATAAACTCTTGAAAATATCCTATTTTCTAAAGCGTTGGCTCTTGCGTCAAGCTCCATCAAAGACGTGTCGCCAAACTCTTTTAACTCCTCCACGCAATCTTTCACATGCGAGAGTAATTTCTCTATATCGGCTTCTTTATCGGCATTTTGAGCATCCAAAATTTTTAGTTCGTCTTTCAACTCTTCAAATGATTTATTGAGATTTTCAGCCTCTTTGGCAAAAACTTTTATGCTCTCTTCTGCTGCAAGATATAAGTTTTTGGCATTTGAGTGAATAAGTAGATTTGCCTTGGGACTTTTAGAGCCAAAAAGCGCTTCATTCAGATATCTCTCCACTTTAAAAATACCAGTCTGCTCCTCGCTGTACCCAAGCTCTAAAGCCTTTTTTGCCTCTCCTGTTCGGTGCATTAACGCTAATTTGCCGGCAACTGCTATAAAATCTATATTTTCAGGTTTGAAAAGAGCATTTTTATTTAACTTCTCAAGCCTTTTTTTAATACTGTTTGTCGTATAAGCGATAACTTCAGAAAGCTCATCTTTTGTTATCGCATCTATTCTGGTAATAACAATCAAAAGTTTCGACACTCCTTGATACGCAAATGCATCGGCTATAAATTCTACATCTTTTTCGGTTGCGCTTTGCGCGGCGTTCATGAGGTGTATCATCAAATCGCATGAGTTTAGATACTCTTTTGTTATCTCTTCTCTTTTTATCACAGGGTCGTCAAGTCCGGGAGTGTCAACTATGACCACGCCGTCTTTTAAAAATTCAAGATTTGTATACAGCTCAACGCTTTGGACAAGGTTGCATTTCATGTCTGATTTTTCTGCTGAAGTGTAAAGGCTGATATCTTTGATGTCCACGTCTATGCGTCTACTTTCTTTTGTGATAAATTCTCCTATTTTAGCGCCAAATTTCTCTTGCGTGTCTTTAACAAATTTAGAGATTTGACCCAAATGTGCCGCACTTTTTTCTATAGCTTCCCACTGCTCTTTATTCCAGAAATTAACCGCGGCTTTTGGCATGTCGGAGTATTTTAAAAGAGTGAGATTGGCAGTTTCAGGCACAACCGCCGTTCCCAATATATTTGAGCGCAAAAGCGCATTTAAAAGAGTGGACTTTCCGGCATTCATAACGCCCGTTACGCCTATGGAGAAGGAGCGCTCTTTGAGATTTTTTTCAATTCTATGAAGCTGTTTTTTAGCTAAATCGCTTTCTATAGTATCAGAAAGGATTGGGAGTATGTCAAATAATATATCCAGCTTCTCTTGAAAAGTTTTATCGCTATGAAGCAGTACTGTCTCCTCTTCACTGTTTTGTATTGTTTGGCGCAGAGTAAAAACAGCTTTAATCTCTTGCGATTTTTGCAAAGATAGTATCTCTTCATTGCAAAGCGTGTCAAGAGCCTCAAACAGCGCATATTGGAACTCCTGCGAATTTTGCTCTTTGAAAGTTTTCAAAATCTCCTCTTTTTCGCTTTGCAGACTAAGACTGACAGGCTTTGGCTCAAACAAAACCTCCAAAATTTTGGAAAACGAACCAAGCTTTAAAAATGTACTTAAGTTTTTCTCATCGGTGCACAAAATAATTGCGCA
>JAIRKW010000017.1 GCA_031259875.1 Campylobacteraceae bacterium | reverse complement strand
CGGCTAAAAAGATAAAATTCGCGCTTCATAAGAAAAATTGACTTTGCGGTAAAAAATATGATGGAGGCAAGTTTTTGCGGACATTTTATGCCTTTAAGCGCCAATGCTATATCAAATTCGTTTTTATCACAAAAAAGCAAAAGTACAAAAAACAATATGAGATTTGAACGCACAAAGATTAAAAGTGCGCTGTCATAATTTCCTGCAAGCAGAAGACTTAAAACTACCATCGCAACAAATACATTTAAAAATAGAAGTTTTTTAAGTGCATTTTTCAAAAAGTCAAATTTTATACATGTCAAAAAAACAGGCGGCAAAAAAAGCGCGATAAAAATATGTGTTTGAAGTGCGGCAAAAACAGCATACATGAAAGCTGCCACAAGTGCGGCGGCGGGAGATATCGTCCTCATTTCTTCCTTTTTACAAACCACAATATAAAAAACAAAGCCGCCATGATGCAAAGCCCAAGCGCGCTTTTGTACCATGTCGTATCTTCAGGAGGCAGTACATTGGCCGTATCGTTTTTGAGAGTATACTGCTCTTTTACAAAATGTCCCATACCGCCGTCTACGCTCACGCTCAAAACATTTTTGGAAGGATTCATCTCTGCTTTACCATCATCATTTGTGGACAGTTTTGATATTATACCGCCATTTTCATCTTCTATTGTTATTTCACAATTTTTGCATGGAGCGGATTTGTGAAAATAGCTTTGGATAAAAAGTGTGCCGTTTTCATCGTACAAAAACAGGTTTAATTTATGTGCAGACAAAAAAGCTGCGCCAAAACATAACAGTAAAAAAAATCTTTGTATCATTATTTGTCTCTCTTATATAAAATTTCAGGTTTTACTTTCTCTATAAATCTCAATGCAAGAAGCGTTATTACACCCTCTACAATCATCACTGGTATATGCGCAAAAAGCGCGGCAGCAGCAGATATGAAAAATCCTTCACTCTCAGCTTTGGGACTTATCACGCCGTTAAGCGCCAAAACAGAAGAGAGTAAAACAGCGCCTGCTGCTATAGGTATAAAACCTACGGCAAACCACAAAACATTTTTCTGCCAATTTTTAGAAACATGAAGTTTAAACAGCCATGAAGCTATGAGCGCTGGGGTTGCCAAATCAAACAGATTGATACCCAAAGTCGTCATGCCGCCGTACCCTAAAAGCAAGCCCTGCAAAAACAGCGCCACAAATATGGCAGTAAACGCTTGAACACCCAAAACCGCCCCAACAATACCGCTTAACACTAAGTGTACAGCAGAAGGTCCAAGCGGAACATACACAGAAGATGCCACAAAAAACAGTGCAGAAAATGCCGAAACTTTCGGTATATCCTCACTCTTTAAACTCTTTAGTGCGTATATCGTAACAACCGCTGAAACTACCGCCCCCGCAATCAAAATCTTAGGTTCTAAAATACCTTCGCTTATGTGCATTATTAACCTTTTTATTATTTATGCCGCTATCCTTAGACAGCTCAAGTTTTTAAAATATAACAGATACTTTTGCTTGCCGCACACTGCTTGTTTTAATTATGCTTATTATTTTGCGGCAAAAAGCAATGACATCAAAATCTTTAAAACATCGCCAAACTTTTTTGTCCTGTTTATGGCATTTTTCAAAAAAAGCACACTGCGCGGCAAAAATTATATCGCATAAAAAACGCGGATTTTCAAAATATCTTTATGAACTGCTCCTGCAATTAAGCGAAACTTGCCAAAAAAACGCAATTGCAGGAAAGCAAATCGCTATTTAACGTTCTCGGTTTTTAACCAAAGCACCGCTCCAAGCTCCACAGGATACTCTTTGCCGTCCTTTTTGATACTCTCATCATCATCTATAAGTGCGGCAAATCCCCACCATCCAGCAAAAGGAAGCGCAGCGTGAAAAACACCGTTTCCATCAGCTTTTATCACTTGCGTAATGTATGCGTCATTCGGAGCTTTCAACCCTTTTGTATTATAAAACTCTATCTCAATTTCAGCATTTGCCGCAGGTTTGCCTTTGTAAAGCACTTGCGCGCTGAATATATTGCCCGTATACAAAGAGTATGGACGCGAAAGCGGAATAATCTCAGCTTTCAATCCTATCGGCTCATCCCAGCCCTCGCCAGAGCCGAACGCATCAACTATCGTTTTTGTCTGATGTCTGATAAATTTATCTTCAGCAGGTTCAAAATATGGCACAGGGTCAACATAAAACTGATAAACTCCGGGCTCTTTTACGGTATATTTTGTGTTCCATACGCTTTTAGAATCTTTCTTTGCAGACTTCAAAGAGTTAAGAAACGACGTCTTTTTGCCGTCTATAAATACGCCGGCATCCTGCGGTTTTTGCATATTCATAAGTTCTTGCTCAAAAGGATGGGTAAACTCATAAGCTATATTTATCTCATTACCGTCTTTTTGTTCAAGAATGCTCTTGTCAACGATAACGGTTTGAAAATGCGCGAACGCGGACGAGATAAAAAGCAAAACGATTAATAATACTTTCATGCATCTACTCCTACTAAATAATATTAAATTCAAGAGGGTATTATTGCACTTGTGAAATAAAACTATGCTTATGAATTTTGCTTGAAAAGTATTACCAAAAATTAAGCAGTTGATATATTTCCCGTTTCTGCTTGATACATTTTCGTTTTTTAGGCGAATCGTCTGCAATAAATATCGCATTATAATTCAAATATCAATTATTACTATGTTTCTAATTTTATTGAAAATTACGATTAGCTCTTACTAATTTGATGCATATCTCAGAAGTTACTTAAGAATATTGATAAATATATGAGTAAACTAATCAGTATACTATTGTATTTTCTTTCTAAATATGCTACAATTTATCTCAAATTTCCGCAATAAGGTTTTGAACTTGAGCAATATTTTAGATTTGGTTGGGAATACGCCTCTTTTAAAACTGCAAAATATACCGCCAAAAGGCGTTGAGATATACGTTAAAGCCGAATATTACAATCCAAGCGGTTCGGTTAAAGACAGAGCTGCTAAAGCTATGATATTAAAAGGGATAGAAACCAAAGAGTTCACTAAAAATAAAACGCTTATAGACGCAACAAGCGGTAATACGGGCATATCTTACGCTATGATATGCGCTCATCTTGGATTTAAAGCCGCTATTTGTATCCCGAAAAATGCAAATTCGGAACGAAAAAGGCTTTTAAATGCTTACGGCGCGCAGATTATAGAAACAAATCCGCTGTTAAGCTCTGATGGAGCTGTTGAAACGGCGCAGAAGATAGTTTCGGAAAATCCGTCAAAATATTTCTACCCAAACCAATATTTAAATGAAGAGAATCCAAAAGCGCATTACAATTCAACTGCCGTTGAGATTTGGGAGCAGACAAACAAAAAAGTAACACATTTCATATCTGGTGCCGGCACCTGCGGTACATTCAGCGGAACATCAAAAAGATTGAAAGAGTTCAATGAAAACATCAAAACCATTTTAATGCAGCCGGACTCTCCTTTTCATGGGCTTGAAGGCATGAAACACCTTGCTTCAAGCGCAATTAAAGGTTTTTATGACGAAGTTTTTGTTGATGAAGAGATAAATGTGAGCACTGAAGAGGCACATGAGACTACTTTGAAATTAGCGCGGAAAGAAGGATTGTTTGCAGGCATAAGTTCCGGCGCAAACGTCTGTGCGGCTTTAAAACTTGCACAAAAAGTACCGCCAAACTCCGTTATAGTTACGATATTGTGCGATAACGGATTCAGGTATTTAACAGATGAATTGTGGGATAAAAAATGAATAGATTTTTGAATCTGCAAAAAATAGACAGCCTGAAAAACAGTGTGAAATCCATGCTTGAAATAGTTAAAAAAACGCGTCGGATTGGTCTGCAAAATAAAAATGTTGATTTTGCCTGCAAAGATTACTGCAAAATAGTTTTAAGGGCATTAAAAATGACATTTGGGTTATTTAAGACTCACCTTATACTGCCAAAAAATATTTATGGAGTTAAGTCCACGCTTAAAATGCTTGACACACAAACGCAAAAAAATTCACAAAAACTACTTTATACGCAGTTGAAAAATAAGAGTGATTTTACACACATGCGAAAAGTTTGCCCATTTAGTCCAATAAACAATATAAAATTGATTAATACGCTAAACACTTTTGATGACGCCAAAATGCGTTATGGCAATATTTTGAAAAATGACGCAATATACACAGGCAAAGAGTTTATAAAAGCCTCATTGGCAGATTCAACATTTTGGTTATTTAATTTAACAACGGATAAAAAATGATAATTTTAAATGATAATTTTATAGAGCAGATAAACGCCCACGCAAAAGCAGACTACCCATACGAGTGCTGCGGGATAATTTTGGGCGAACTTAAAAACGGCGTAAAATCGGCGCTCAAACTGCTTCCTATATCAAACGCCAAAGATGAGGCAAATAGGCACAATAGATTTTTGATAACAGACGGAGAGTTTGCAAAAGCTGGGCTGTACGCTGCTAAAAATGGATATGAAATCTTGGGTTTTTACCATTCGCACCCAGACCATCCGTCTGCCCCTTCAAAGTATGATTTAGACCATGCATGGCCGTTTTACTCATACATAATAGTATCCGTTGAAAAGGG
>JAIRKW010000061.1 GCA_031259875.1 Campylobacteraceae bacterium | reverse complement strand
GGCGATATCTTTGGGGCGGCTTTGAGTTTTGATGCTGCTTTGAGGGATTTTAAACCTATCGGTATTAATATCGATACAAACGGACTCAAACTCGCAAAAGTTTTAGCTCTTTTAGGACAGCCCATATACGCGGACGGTACACTTTTGGCTAAAGTGCATATCAATCCAAACGAGAAAAATGAGCTTAGCGGAGATGCTCTCTTGCATATAAATAACGGCGCTATATATAAAAACGTATTAAAAAAAGAGTTCAACATAACATTAAAAGAGGATATCTCATATAAGACGTCTGCTGATTTGAAACTTTTCAACAGCCAAGATTTGGTTGGCACGGTTGATTTCATTTCATCTTTGGCAAATTTCAAAGCAACTGATGTGAAAGTCGACATTAATACATTTGAGGCGTCAAGCAGATACAAACTTGATATCCCAAATCTAAAACAGCTTGAAAGTTTGGCAGGTATTGCGCTTCAAGGAGCAGTGTCGTTTTACGGCAACGCTAAATATGCGGCAAACAGTATGCAAGCTGATGTCAATAGCGATAATCTTGCCGGCGGAAAACTTGCACTCAAACTTAATAACGACAAACTGGACGCTAGTTTGACAAATGCGAAAGTAGCTGAAGTTTTAGCAACACTTGTCCAACCATCTTTTGCGAATGCGAACTTAAACGTTAAAGCGCAGTTTAGCTCTTTAACAGATAAAACTGGTGTTGTTAATATAGATTTGACAGATGGCCTTGCAAACAGCGCGGTTTTGAAAAAGGAGTTTAATCTGACACTGCCAAAGACTGATTTTAGTGCAAAGTCAAATATTACTCTCAAGAAAAATGTCGCTGATTTTAGCATGAAATTTTTATCAACTTTAGCCAATCTTGAAAAATTTGAAGGCACTTTTGATATAGACAAAACAGAGCTTAAATCAACATATTTGGCAGATATAAAAGACCTCTCCAAATTTGACGGTATAACAGGGCAAAAGATGAAAGGCTCTGTCAAATTTGAGGGCGAAGCAGGTTATAAAAACGGTGCGCCTAAAGTGAATGGCAAGAGCTCTATTTTTGGCGGCAATGTTAAATTTGATTTTGAGAATAGCAAAGCGTTCATAAGCGGCGCTGACATATCTGCGCTTGAGATTTTGAATATGTTAAGTTATCCGCAGATTTTTGATGCCAAGATAAAATTTGATGCAAATTATAATATCAACACAAGCAAAGGCAGTTTTAACGCCCTAAGTCCTGCCGGACATATGACAAAAACACAGCTTGGAGATTTAGTGGAGACATTTTCTGGTTATGATATAACAAAGGAAGAGTATACAAACAGTTCAATTAAAGGTACGATAGAGGGTGAAAAGATAAGGTTTGCATTTGACACGAAGAGCAAAAAGACAGCTTTGGAGGTGACTGATGGTAAGATTACGGGTACGGCTTTGGATATACCATTTAATATACAAATAGAAAAAACCGATATTGCCGGCAGAGTTACGGGTACGAACGACAAACCTAAAGTCTCTATTGACGGCTCCAAATATTTGCAGGATAAAGCAGTAAAAGAGATAGATAAATATCTTGAGAAAAACAGCGACAAGATAGAAAAAGCGTTGAATAAACTCTTTAAGTAGATTTGCTGTCATGGTCTGAATGAGCAGCAAGATTGCGTTTATGGCGCGAAGCTGCTCATTAAACCATACGGCACAAGTTTCTTATAAGTTTTGCTTATAAAGAGGCTGATTTGTTGCGGTTTGCAGGTATTGGATTTGAAACTTTTGCAGTAATTTATAAAAAGCATAATGCCATCAGGCACTTATGAGCAACAGTTAGATTTAAGTTGTTTTATAGCTATACTAAGTTTTGACAAATTTTCCAAAACTTAGATAAAGAGATTATTCACATTACAGCCATAAAAAATAGAGTCATACTGGATTTAAGAGTGCAGAATCACTCTTTGAAAAAATAGATTTAGATATAGCTGCAAGAAACAGATAAATAATTCGAGTTGTTTTAATTGTCTGAAAATAATTGCAATTTGGTTTTGACTGCTAAATCATTTGGTTGTAACTGTAAAAAGTAACGGCTAATTTAAACAGTTGTTTACGCATAACTTTACGGCAGATTTGAGCAATTCCTTTAAAGGGCAACACTTCTTGAAAAAATCGTTTTGCTGCAATTTAATCTATGCGGCTTTTTGAAAAAAACAATAAGAATGTACCGAATTTAGAGGCATAAATTAAAATGATAATCCTATTCAGACAGCTTTAAAAAAATTGCTTTGTTGCAAATTATTGACATCTTTTAAAAAAATAACAAGTCTGTTTAAAGTTTAGAGGCATAAATCAAAATAATAATCCAAACCAAATTTGTATTTAGACTACCGTGCATTTCAAACACAAAATATAAGCTGTAAAAGCTATATTTAAGCGGCTTTTTAGAATAAATCATCTAAATGCAAACTCAAAAAGCAGTAATTATGCTGTTTTTTAAAAGAGGTAAAGCATGGATGGATTTAAAAGCAAAAAAATTCCAAGATAAAACAGATAGCCTCGAACTATCTTGATGTAACTTTTGAATATCCAAAAAACACTTTCGAAATATAAATAAAAATTATTAAGAGTGTAAAATCATGAGAGAGTAGTTGAGATTTGCAAAAACGGAGTCTTAAAGCCAATATTCTAATGTCTTCCATGCGGCTTTTTTCGCACGATTTGCAAAAATATGAGTTTCAAAGGCATTTATAAGTAACTACGCTATATAATTACTCCCTTTTTTATGGCTGGGTAGCTCAGCTGGTTAGAGCGCTGGTCTCATAA
>JAIRKW010000037.1 GCA_031259875.1 Campylobacteraceae bacterium | reverse complement strand
AGGCTTTTTTGATTTTATTTTAAGTATAAAACCAACCACAGAAGCAAAAACCAAAACCGCGCCAATGCCAATAAATAAAACTGTGATACTATTCATAATTTTTCTTAAAAATTAAATTTAATGGATATTTTAACTGAATATTATTTAAATTATCTTAATATTAACAATCTTTTCTGTTGTTGTAATAAAATTTGCCGGTCTGTTAATGTGGAGCGATTTTTTTCATAGCGTGCTAGTTTGGCATATGACTAAGACAAAGCATTTGCAAAATTATATCAAATAGCTTTTCGTTACTTCTGTCTACAATTTATTTGAATTTTCGCTTTTTGCTCACAATGACGATTTGCAATAGTACTTCTTTCTTTGCGTTATTTTTGCAGCCTGATGACGAGCTTACAAAAAAAGTACATATTATGAAGGAATGCGGGATTGTATTTTTATTTTATACATCCTTAATTGTTTTGTCAAATATAAAGAGTTAGTGAATGCTGCACCAATTCCTTTCGAATCCAGCTATGTGTGAATAATGAAAAAAGAGGGTAAAGAATCATAATAAAGCTCAGGATTACTTTTTTCTAAAGTGTGTTTGTAGAAATTTTTGCATTATGTTTCCGTAAAAATAGCAAAAAGATTTACAGTTTGAAGTTTACAAATATTTGATTGTTATATCATTGTGCTTTGTAATAATACAAATAAAAACAAAATATAAATTTATTACTTATTCTTCGTATATTATCTTTCTTTTTTTATATTTATTATAAGTAAGACATAAATGAATTTAATATTCTATTGCATGATTTTTATGATAACTATTGTGTCAATCGGCTATTTTATTAATATAATAGAAATTTTTTATATAAAACATAATAAAAACTTGTATATTGATAAATATATTAATTATAAATAAAATAAAAGAAAAAATAAATATAACTCTATTTCAATGTATTTATATAGAAATGGTTTAAGAATTGATATGTTATAATAAACAAAACAAAATGCTGTAATGTTCTTTGGGGTGGATAACATTCTAAAGGCAAATTATGGAGTTTACGGAGCAAGAATATATATTAGGCGAGCTGCCTGACGATATAAAAAATAAGATACGCAATAATATAAAAAACATTGAATGGAGCGATATAGATAAGCTTTATTTCAGTCCTCATACCGTTAATGATAATACGATTATAACAATAGCTAAGAGAGATGATTATCACGGCTATGTGATAATAAGTAACCAAATTATTGTTGCAAAATTAGAACCTATAGAGATTTGGAAAATAGAGAATGCGGAAAAATAATATAAAAATATAATGCAAAATTACTACAAATTTATATTGCAATATGCAGATTGATTTTAATTTTACTGAAATTTACAATAGTTGAGCATTTAAACTTTTCTCATATTTATGTTTATTTGAAATAATATAACATCTGATGTCGCCGAAAATCCTTAAAACCATTCAAGTATCATTTTTGCAGTACTTTTTCTCGGAAATATAGTCTTACTGCCGTTGCCATTTACACTGTGAAAGATTATTGTATTATTTTTTGCAGCGTATAAAGAGAGCATTAGATTTTGCATTGCGGGTTGTATAGACGGCAAAAACCACGCATTATTGCTGACAACACTGATGATTTGCGGATTGCCTTCATAAATCTCTTTTCTGCTGCCTTCAAAGCAGACTGCGCTTCGTATTTTTATACCATTTACAATAAAATCGGTTGGACTTTTGGCCTGCGAAAAATCACTGGCACCATCAAAAAACAGTTCGTTTATATAATTGGAAATGAAATTTGGCAGAGGAATTTTTTCAGCAAACGGCACCAGCACTATTTTATCCGCCCTTTGCATAACGCCTTTGTCAAAAAAGTATGCAGAATTGTAGTATTTGTCATTTTCGTAAGCCAATGCGCCGGTGATGATGGCGATATCCTGCGAATATTCCAGCAGTCTGTCCATCACGGCCTCGTTTTTGTTTAAATATAGCGCAAATGCGGTTTCGGGCAAAATAATAAGATGTTTTTTTTCTGCTATTGCACTTTCTATGGTTTTGAAATTCTCTTGTGCATTTTTGATGATATTATCCGTTTGCCACTTTTCATCCTGACTAATATGAGTTTGAACTATTTTTATATCAAAATCAGGCATTTTCGGCATTTCTTTATTGGAAAAATCTAATGATGCAACAAGGCAGATAAGAGCTAAAAAATAGTGTCCTTTGCGCCTGTTTTGTACAAGCAATATGGACATAATTAAAAATGTCACGTGCAAGCTTGTAAGTCCAAACGGCGTATAATAGAGCATTAGTTCAAAATTGAACCAATTGAAACCAAACGGTGCTATTTGCGAAAGCAACACAAGTATGATGGCATAAAGATACGGCGAATTTGTCAAAAGCGACGGGATAAGAAACAAAAATCCGTAAATAACGCCTATACAGATAATCACAATGGGTATAAGCCAAGTTAAATTGCCATAATATCTAAAACTCAAAGATATCCAGTAAAACCATAAGATTCCTACAAAGAAGCCTGTAAAAAAATAGCCTATACGGTTTGATTTGAAAAGCAGCCAAAGTCCTGTGCACGCCAAAATAGAGTGTAAAAAATAGTTTGTTATATTAAAATGTGCCAAATAGAGAAAACTTGACAGTCCAAGTGCGGTTACAAAGGCTTTTATTATAATAGAAGTGATAAAATACCTATTCAAATTTTTACTTTTAAAGGATTTACATGCAAGGTTTGGAGTCATTTTTACCTCTTATTGTGCTTGTAGCAATTTTTTATTTTCTCATCATTATGCCTCAACAGCGTCAAGCGAAAGCTCATAAACAGATGCTTTCCGAACTGAAAAAGGGCGATAAAATAGTCACTAGCGGCGGGTTAATCGGCGAAGTGACAAATGTTGAAGAGGATTTTATCAAAATAAAACTTAGTGATGATGTAATTGTTAAAATTGTCAAAGAATATATACTAAAGAGAGTCAATGAATAATAAAGGCTTAAATTATCGCCTTATTATTTTTATTATGGCAACACTGTTTGGCATTGTATTTAGTATGCCGACTTTCTTGCAGACAGAAAAGGGAGCGAAAGTTTCGTTAGGGCTTGATTTGCAAGGCGGTCTGTATATGTTGCTTGGCGTAAAGACTGATGAGGCAATATCTTCAAAATTAAAATCCACAGCAATTGGTATCAAATATCACACAGACGATAATAATATCATTATAGATGCGCTCAAAGTCAAAGACGATATGATTACTTTGACGCTTTTAGATGAAGATGAAGAGAAAAATCTTGACTCTATACTTAATGATATGGGCGGGCTTATCATCAATAAACAGGGGTTGAATTATACTGTAAGTCTAAGTGACACAGAAAAACAAAATGTGCGTGATTTAGCAGTTACGCAGGCTGTGGAGACAATCAGAAACAGGCTTGACCAATTCGGGCTTGCCGAGCCTACTGTGGCCAAACAGAGCGAAGAAGATATATTGGTTGAGATTCCTGGCGTCAAAACAAGAGAAGATGAACAGCGCGTAAGAGAGCTTATCGCTAAAGCAGCACATCTTCAATTGATGGCTGTAGATGAAGACAGAAATGCAAGAGCTGATTTTATGAGTCCTCAAGAGGCAGCAGCTTATGGTGATGTGATATATGCTGATAAAAGCGGCAGAGGAAAGTATCTCCTAAAAGCAGTGCCTGTACTTGACGGCTCTATGCTCACATCTGCTAAAGTTGGATTCGATCAGACTAATCGTCCAATGATAGAGTTTTCACTAAATGCACAGGGTGCAAAAATTTTCGGTGATTTTACAGGTAAAAATATAGGTAAAAAACTTGCGATAGTGCTTGATGATGTGGTTTATTCAGCGCCTGTCATACAAAGCCGTATCGGAGGCGGAAGCGGTCAGATAACGGGCAGTTTCAGTGATAAAGAAGCAAGCGATATAGCTATAGCGTTAAGAAGCGGCGCGCTTTTAGCTCCGGTTACTATGCTTGAACAGCGCAGTGTCGGACCATCTTTGGGTGCAGACAGCGTAAGGGCAAGCTCTATAGCTTTAGTATTTGGGTTTGTGTCTGTGGCTTTGTTTATGTGTTTTTACTATAGGATGGCCGGCGTTATAGCTTCGATTGCACTTGTGAGCAACCTTCTTATCTTGATAGCTTTTATTGCGTTTTTTGGCGCGACTTTAACACTTCCCGGAATGGCTGGTATCATTTTAACCGTTGGTATGGGAATAGACGCCAATGTTATTATAAATGAGCGTATGAGAGAGTTACTGCGTTCACATGCCAGCATAAAAGCTGTGATAGAACATGGCTATAAAAACGCTATGACTGCTATCGTAGACTCCAATCTTACAACAATTATAGTGGCTGTTGTTTTGTATATTTACGGCACGGGACCGATTAAAGGTTTTGCTATTACGTTAAGCTTCGGCGTACTTATCTCTATGCTTACAGCTATACTTGGTACGCGCGGCATTTACGAGTTTTTTATTGACAGGATTGAAAGAAGCAAAAATATCACATTTTGGTTTGGTGTAAAAAGGGTGAATAGTGGAAATCTTTAATCATAATAAAACATATAAGTTTATGAAATTAAGCGTGATAATGAATGCCGTATCTATTATTTGTGTTTTAGCTACTATATTGATGGTGGCTGTTTATGGTTTAAATTATGGTATTGATTTTGCCGGAGGTACGGTCGTACAGGTCAAATATCTTGATTCCGACGCACCTATAGACAAAATACGCGAAAGTGTAGATAAAGAGCCGCTTTTTCGTGGGGCAAGCGTAACAGAGTTTGGTGCAAAAGACGAAATAACTATTCGTTTTCAAGGAAGCAGCGGAACTATTGGTGAAGACGTAGGCGATTTGATGGTTAAAACACTGGAGGGTACAGGCGAGTTTGAAATACGCCGAGTGGATATGGTAGGTCCGAAAGTCGGCGATGAGTTAAGACAAAAAGGTATGATGGCGATTATCGTGTCGCTGATTGCTATGCTGGCATATATTGCGTTTAGATTTGAGTGGCGGTTTGGTATTGCGGCTGCAATATCGGAACTTCACGATGTTGCATTAATTATTGGCGTAATAGCTTTATTGCGTATAGATGTCAATCTTGAGATATTGGGTGCTGTTTTGACACTTGTGGGCTACTCTATTAATGATACGATAGTTGTGTTCGATAGAATTAGAGATGAGTTGAAAACCTCGAAAAATACAAATCTTTTTGAGATTATAGATTCATCCATATCAAAGACATTATCGCGTACAACACTTACTTCTCTGACGACGCTTTTTGTTGTGGCAGCACTGCTGTTTTTCGGCGGAGAGTCAATATATGGCTTTTCATTGGTATTGACTGTAGGTATTATTATAGGCACTTACAGTTCTATTTTTATCGCTGCGCCGCTTTTAAAATGGCTCAAATTTGATGTGGTAGAATATAGGGCTAATATCGCCAAAAAAGAGAAGATGAGAATTGAGAAAGCAAAAATGCGAGCTCAATACGAGCATGGGAGAATTTAAGGAGTTAATATGGATTGGGGTAAAGTAATATATGTATTTTTTGCTCTAATGAGCCTTACGACTACAGCCGGTTTTTTATATGAGCAAAATGGGATTACGCTTTTTGTTGCTATGAGTATAAATTTAATATCTACATTTTTAAAAATAGGTATTAAAAATACGCTTTCTGCCGAACTTTTGGCGAGCTCTTTAGTTGCTGATTTGCATTTGATACCGGCATTTTTGGTATTGGAGATTTCAGGAAATATAAATGTAGTTATAGCTCTGTCTATAGGCGCGATAATCGCAAGTTTGTTTTCATTGATACTTGTTATCGTAGAATCTGCAAGAGCGAGGGATGAGTTTTAATTTATGGAATACAAACCTTTAAAAGTCGAAAAAAAATGGCAAAAGAAATGGCTTGAAACAGGTGCTTTCGAGCCCTCAGAAGATTTTTCAAATGCAAAAAAATATATTTTAAGCATGTTTCCGTATCCAAGCGGACGCATACATATGGGGCATGTGCGAAATTATACGATTAGTGATGCAATTGCGAGATATTATCGCAAGCAGGGCTTTAATGTACTGCATCCGATTGGGTGGGACTCTTTTGGTATGCCTGCTGAAAATGCTGCTATTAAAAACGGCGTTCACCCTAAAAAGTGGACTTATAAAAATATAGACTATATGCGCAATGAACTTAACTCTTTAGGGCTTTCATTTTCAAAAACAAGAGAATTTGCTACAAGTGACCCGATGTATACAAAGCATGAGCAAAATATTTTTATCAAAATGTACGAAAAATCCCTTGTATACAGAAAAAGTGCAATGTTAAATTGGTGCTCAAGCTGTCAAACTGTTTTAGCAAATGAACAAGTAGAAGAGGGCAAATGCTGGAGATGCGGTACAACTGTAGAACAACGTGAAATGCCCGGATATTATCTGAAAATCACACAATATGCCGAAGAGCTTTTGGAAGATTTAAAAAAGCTTGAAAATCATTGGCCTGCGCAAGTATTGACAATGCAGGAAAATTGGATAGGAAAGAGCGAGGGTTTGGAGTTTAACTTTGAGTTGTCCTCTGAATCTAAAGAACTTTTAGGTGGAAAGTTTGAAGGGTATAAAGTATTTACTACGCGTCCAGATACAATTTTTGGTGTGACATACTCTGCGCTCGCTCCGAATCATCCTATCGTAAATGAGATTTTAAAACGGAAATTATTGGATGAACAAGAGATATTAGCTATTAAAAATATGCAAAAGCAAAGTGCAAAAGAACGCCAATCAAGCGAAAAAGAGGGATTGGATTTGGGTATATCGGTTATCCATCCGCTCACAAAAAAATTAATTCCTGTCTGGGTTGCCAATTTTGTTTTGCTTGAATACGGCGGCGGGGCAGTTATGGCTGTGCCGGCGCACGATGAGAGAGATTTTGAGTTTGCCAAAAAATACTCTTTGCCTATCATGCAGACTATAAAGTCAAACGATGAGAAGACGGTTTTGCCGTTTACAGAATATGGCGTATTGATAAATTCGGATAACTTCAGCACTCTTACGTCAGTGCAGGCTAAAAGAGAGATAATAGACTATTTTGAAAAGCGAAATATCGGCAAAAGGACTGTCAACTACAAACTTCGCGATTGGGGGATAAGCCGCCAGCGGTATTGGGGTGCGCCGATACCTATTGTCTTATGTCCAAAATGCGGTGCGGTAGCTGAAAAAGAGGAGAATCTGCCCATAACGCTGCCTGATGACGTACAGATAACCGGCGAGGGCAATCCGCTTGATAAGCACCCGACATGGAAATTTACAAAGTGTCCGCAATGCGGTTGTGATGCAAAAAGAGAAACAGATACAATGGATACATTTGTACAGTCAAGCTGGTATTTTTTGCGTTACACAATGCCGAAAGCTTTATGGCAAAATGCTCCGTTTGATGAAAAAAGTGTCAAATATTGGATGAGTGTGGATCAATATATCGGTGGTATTGAACATGCGATTTTACATCTTTTGTATTCGAGATTTTTTACAAAAGCTCTTAGAGATTTGGGTTTTATAGAAGGAATAGATGAGCCGTTTGCAAATCTCTTAACGCAAGGGATGGTACTGAAAGACGGCGTAAAGATGAGCAAATCAAAAGGAAATGTTGTAGATCCGGATAGTATTATTGAAAAATACGGAGCAGATACGGCAAGACTTTTTATACTTTTTGCCGCACCGGTGCAAAAAGAGTTAGAGTGGAATGACAGTGCAGTAGAAGGCGCTTTTAAATTTATCAAAAGACTGTGTGACAGAAGTGATAATGCAGATTTTTATCGATGTTTGCCTGAGATTGAACATAATAAGCTTACAAAAGAGGAGCAGTACGCAAGAAAAAAAGTCTATGAAGCATTGAAGAAGAGTGAAGATAGTTACAAAAACGGTTCATATTCATTCAATACGCTAATAGCTGCCTCTATGGAAGCTTTCAATGCTTTAAACGCGCAGACAAATAGAGTTGTTTGGAGCGAGGGCTATTTTATATTGTTAAATATTTTAGAGCCGATTATACCGCATATCGCAAGCGAGATAAGCGAAAAACTTTTTGAGTGCAAAAATTTCACGCAGCAAATCAAAATAGATGAAAGTGTATTTGAAACTGAAAGCATGATATTAGCAGTTACTGTAAACGGCAAAAGAAGAGCTGAATTTGAGGTAAGCATAAACGCAAGTGAAAAAGAGATTTTGGCCTTAGGCAGGGCGGCTGCGGCAAAATGGATAGATGGTTTAAGTCTTAAAAAAGAGATTTATGTTAATAGAAAACTTGTAAATTTGGTAGTCGCATGAGAGCAGCCATACTCTTTTTACTGACGATTTTTTTTATTGGCTGCGGATATAAGCCCAGTGCACAGTTAGCCAAAAGCATTATAGGTGAGAGCGTATATGTTTATGTTGCTATCAGCAGAACAGATCCGCAAAATACTGTTTTAATTAAAGACGCTATACAGGCGGCATTTGTGGACAGATTTGGTTCAAAAATAACTTCACAAGCCGAAGCAGACAGTGTTTTGAGAATCTCTTTGGCAAGTGTTGAGTTCAATCCGCTTGTATATGACGCCAACGGTTATGTTATCTCTTATAGAACTGTCACAAAGCTTAAGATTGATTATGCTTTAAATTCAGGCGAGAAAGGGAGTGTTACTACACGCGGCACATATGATTTTCCGATAGCGGCGGACAGTATCATTTCCGATATGAAGAGATTTGAAGCAATACGGTATGCTTCGGCGGATGCTATTGACGAATTTACGGCTATTATTGCCGTAAAGGGTTTACAAAGCGATAAAAAGTAAAATTTAATGAGCGTTTTGAAATATCTTGAAACCAAACCGCTTTATTATGACCATATAGATTACGAACGAATGCCGCGCATTTTTCGCGCTATATCGCATAATTTCCACCTTCCCAAAGCAGTGCATATTGTAGGTACAAACGGCAAAGGTTCGACAGGTAGATTTTTAGCGCAAATACTTGAAAGCAATGGACTTAAAATCGGACACTACACATCGCCGCATATTTTGGAATTTAACGAGCGTATTTACAGAGACGGCGCGTGCGTTGGATATGATGAGTTGAATGCATTGCATGAGAGACTTTTAAAGATACTTGGTGCATATGAGGGCGAACTTTCATATTTTGAGTATGCTACGCTTTTAGCTTTTTTGGCATTCAAAGAGTGCGACTATATGATTTTAGAATCGGGTGTTGGCGGTGAATTTGATGCTACAAATGTCGTGCCAAAAGAGTTATCTGTTGTTACTCCCATTTCTTTAGATCATCAGGATTTACTTGGAAAAACTATTAAAGAGATAGCTTTTACAAAGCTTCAAAGTGTGAATAATATAGCCGTCATCGCACCTCAAGAAGAGAGTGCGGCAACCGAGATAATTAAGCAAAGAGAGGCTATTTTAGGGCTTAAATTTATATATGTGTATAAAGATGAATATGAAAGCAGCGTGGAGAAATATACTCTTAAATACTCGCTGCCAAATATTTTGAAAGAAAATTTGTTGACGGCAGTAAGCGCGGCTAAAGCGCTTGGTTTTGAGGCAGATTCGAATAAGTTAAAAAAATTAAGTTTAAAAGGCAGGTTTGAAAAAATAGCCCCGAATATTACGATAGATGTAGGCCATAATATAAGTGCTGCAAAAAGCGCAGTAAAGATTTTTAGCGGAAAAAAAGTGATTTTAGTTTACAATTCCTATAAAGATAAAGACTATAATCGCATCTTAAAAATTTTAATGCCGATTATCAAAAGTGTAGAAATTATAGAGTTAACAAATCAGTATCGCGCTGATGCAAAAAATGAGATTAGAAAAATTCTTATTGAGCAGGGGGTGGATGTAAAAGATTTTAACGGAATTAATCAGGATAGTGAATATCTTGTATTCGGCTCGTTTGGTGTTGCGGAGATATTTTTAAGGTATTTTAATGAGAAATAAGTTCACAATAACCATTTCGGATGTAAAAGGTTCGCGCCACTATACGATAGATGATATACTAAAACGTATAGTTGCTATATTTTTAACGTTTGTTGTTCTGTTGTTTGCAGGAGGCGTTATATATATTACGATACTGAACAACGAAGTGTCACAGCTTGTCGACAAAAAAGATGAACTTCAGAGCGAGTTGAACGACAAGATAGCTTATTATGAGGTGATAAAAAATAAGATTGAAGAGATAGAGACTATAATCGGTATAGCGAATGAAGACAATAATGTAAGTCACGAAGAGAGACTTTCGAATATCACGCTTACGACTATCCAGCAGTCTTTGCTTTTGCAGTTTATACCAAACGGCGAAGTTGCGACGCATAACGGAATATCCGATAAGTTTGGCATGAGAAAGCATCCTATAAAAATGACGAACGAGTTCCATAGCGGTCTTGACTTCAGAACGCCTTTGCAAACGCCGATTTACGCTCCGGCTCTTGGCATAGTAGAATATGCCGGATACAGCGAAAGTTCGGGATACGGCTCTTTGGTGATTGTAGACCATGGTTTTGGATTTAAAAGTTATTATGCCCACTTGGATAGAAAGATGTTGGTTAAAGTGGGGCAATTTGTTAAAAAAGGAGACCATATAGCAAATTCTGGTAATACAGGACTCTCAAGCGGTCCGCATTTACATTATGAAGTGCGCTTTTTAGGGCGCGCGCTAAATCCCATAAATTTTATTCGGTGGGATTTAAATAATTTTTCACAAATTTTTGAGAAGGAGACAAACGTACAATGGGACTCTTTGCTAGAGGTGATGAGCATATTATTAGCAAACAAACAGAATCTACAATAGTCGCTAATGGAGCAAAACTTGAAGGAGTTTTTGAACTCTCTACATATCTTTATGTGGATGGTATAGTTTTTGGTAAAGTCTACTCTACAAGCACCATCGTTATTGGTAAACGCGGGTTTATCAAAGGCGAAGTTGAAGCACCGAAGATGATAGTTAACGGTAAATTCGAAGGTAAAGCTATGTGTGACAGTATGGAGATTTTAGAGGGCGGTGCACTATTTGGCATAGTTTATAGCAATGAGTTGATGATTGAGCCAAGGGCTCATTTTGAGGGCGAGAGTCATAAAAAAGATGCACTCGAACAGCGCTTGATAACTGTAGAAGAGACAGACGAAGAGAGTAAAGAATAGAGTTTGCAAGCGGCAGTTTTTGAGTATTTAAAGCAAAAGAGCGATGTTGAAATTATCATTTGCAAAGATGATAAGGATGCTTTTGCAGTCTCTAACGCCGCTATGTTTGCCGGTAGAAAAGCATTCGTTCTGCCCGATTTTCGAGCCTCTTTCGGCGATGATTTACGCTCGTACAGAAGCGAACTTTTTGAACTTATTAACATATTGGGTGAATACTATAAGGAGAGTTCGGAGAAAAAGATTTTGGTATCTCCTCTAAGAACTCTTCTTCATCCGCTTCCAAAATCTCATCTTTTTGAAACTGCTGTTATTGAATTCGCAGATACGATAAAACTTGACGAATTTAAAGAGAAACTTTTACGCTGGGGATACAGCTTTGTAGATATCGTTGAAGAGCGCGGTGAAGTATCGTTTCGCGGTGATATAGCAGATATTTATCCTACCAATTTTGAAAATGCGGTGCGTATCTGCTTTTTTGATAATCAAGTAGAGAGTATCAGATACTTTTCTCCGCAAAGCCAAAAAAGCCAAAAAGAGGAGCTGCAAAGTATCGCAATAACGCCGGCACTTTTTTCTCTTGATAGCAGTTCTTATGAAAAGATGAGCGAGGATGTTAAAAAGTTAAGCTCCAACAGTATTAGTCAAGATGTGGAGTCTTTGGGCTTTTGGACTTTAGGCGAAAATGCCGAAAATTATCTGAGTGAAAAAAAATCTGTTTACGCATATAAAATGGACGGCGAGCTTGAAGAGGCATCGCAGTTTTACAATACAGATTTAAAGTTTTTAAAATCTATCCCCGTTATACCAGAACCTTCTGTTTTTAAAGATTTGCAAATATCGGCAATAAAGCCTTTTTTGGAGTTTCATAAAGAACAGAAAATTAAAATCCTAGCACGCTCAGAAGCGCTTATAAAACAGGCGGATATAGAGATTGGCGGTAATGTGGAATTTATTCAAAGTCCACTGATTGTTAATCTCATTTCAGAAAAAGAGATAATTATCTCTTTAAATCATCCAAGCCAAAAAAAGCGCAAAAAACATCCGTCCATACTGCTTGACGAACTTAAAATAGGCGATTATGTAGTACATGAAAATTACGGCATAGGTATCTTCAGGGGTTTGCAAAATACGACTGTTTTGGGCGCAAAGAGAGATTTTATTTTTATAGAGTATCAAGATGAAGATAAACTCCTTTTGCCCGTGGAAAATCTAAACCTCATAGACCGTTATATCGCAGACAGCGGTTCTGCAGCAGTTGTCGACAGGCTTGGTAAAGGAAGCTTTTTAAAGCTTAAAGAGAAAACGCGTGCAAAACTTTTTGAAATCGCCAAAGAGATTATAAATATAGCGGCCAAAAGAGAGCTTGTAGAGGGCTTTAAAATGGATGTTTTAAATGTGCCTGCAGACGAGTTTTGGGAGAGTGCTGGTTTTATATATACTGCCGACCAAAAAAGAAGCGTTGATGAGATTTTGCAGGATTTTAGTTCGGGTAAAGTAATGGACAGGCTTCTTAGCGGTGATGTTGGGTTTGGTAAAACAGAGGTTGCTATGAATGCTATTCTTTGCGCTGCAAAAAACGGTTTTCAATCTCTTTTTATCGTGCCTACGACACTTTTATCTCTGCAGCATTTCAAAAGCGTTTCCAAGAGATTTGAGAGTTTTGGCATTAAAACAGCAAAGCTTGACAGATTTTCTTCGCCTAAAGAGAAGAGTTTAGTATTAAAAGAGCTAAAAGACGGCACAATCGATGTTTGTATTGGTACTCACGCGCTTTTGGGAGTAAATTGTAAAAATTTAGCCCTTTTAATTATAGACGAAGAGCATAAATTCGGTGTTAAACAAAAAGAGAAATTAAAAAATCTGCGCGAAAATATACATATTTTATCTATGAGTGCGACTCCGATTCCTCGAAGTTTAAATATGGCTTTGAGTTCAATAAAGCAGTACTCGCAAATTTTAACTCCGCCAAGTGACAGAGAAGATGTGCGCACTTTTGTTAAAGAGTACGATGAAAAAATTGTGCGGGAAGCAATATTAAGAGAGCTTAGACGCGGCGGACAGGTATTTTATATACATAACCGCATAGCTACGATTAATGCTAAAGCCAAAGAGTTAAAGAGTATAATCCCAAATATTCGCATTTTGGTATTGCACTCCGAGATAAGTGATTCTATAAGTGAAGATGAGATATTGAAGTTTGAAAACAGAGAGTACGATATACTGCTGTCAACTTCAATTGTTGAAAGCGGCATTCATCTGCCCAATGCCAATACTATCATTATAGAGTCTGCTAACCGCTTCGGTATAGCAGATTTACACCAATTGCGCGGCAGAGTGGGGCGCGCTCACAATCAAGGGTTTTGCTACTTTTTGGTAGACAACAAAGAAGAATTAAATGAGGGCAGCCGCAAAAGACTTTTGGCCTTGGAGTCCAACTCATTTTTGGGCAGCGGTTCGGTTTTGGCTTACCATGATTTACAGATACGAGGCGGCGGCAATTTGATAGGCGAGGCTCAAAGCGGACACATAAAACACATAGGTTACTCTTTGTATCTTAGAATGCTGGAAGATGCAATTAACGAACTAATGAATAAAACGCCTCTTAAAAGGCAGGATATAGATATAAAACTCTCCGTCAGCGCGTATCTTAGCGAGTCTTGTATCAGTGAAGATAGACTGCGTCTTGAGCTTTACCGCCGTTTGAGCAAATGCGAAAGTGTTAATGAAGTTTATGTGATAGAAGAGGAGATAGAGGATAGATTTGGACGGCTTGACGAACCTTCAAAGCAATTTTTATCGCTTATCATTATAAAGATTTTGGCTTCCGATTTGGGATTTAAAAGCATTGTAAATTATAAGGACAATATCACTGTCACAGATAAGAATGATAAAAGAATTTATCTCAAATCTGCAAGTTTTGACGATGATGATATAATATCTTCCATTCTTGGATTTTTGCGTACAAAGGTAAAAGAGAGGAGTGGGAAATGATAGATTGGGAAAAGATGAAGGCCGCTGTTTACAGAGCCAAAAAAGAGAGTTTAAAACCTGTTTTCGATATAGATACTATTACTTTGAAAGATTTGTTTCATATTGAGGAACAAAAAAAGGCACTCTGTGAGAATACGCAAAGATTTTTAGACGGCAAAAAGGCTTCACATGCGCTTTTGTGGGGTTCGAGGGGTACTGGTAAATCATCTTTAATAAAAGCGGTTTTAAACCATTTTTGCAAAGACGGACTTAGGGTTATTGAGATATTCAGAGAGGATTTGGGCGCGCTTACCGATATAAGTGATGAAATAAGGGAATTGCCGTATAAATTTATTATATTTTGTGACGATATCTCATTTGAAGCCGGCGATGACAGTTATAAAGCTTTAAAAAGCGTCATTGAAGGTTCAATCGAGCTTCCTCCTAAAAATGTCTTAGTATATGCCACTTCGAACCGCCGTCATTTAATACCGGAATTTCATACCGATAATGATGGTACGATAGTGAGCAGCGGTGAAATTCACTACTCTGATGCTGTAGAGGAGAAGATTTCTCTTTCGGATAGATTTGGGCTTTGGCTTTCATTTTATCAGGGTACGATTAATGAATACTTGGAAATTGCGGATAGTTATTTCCCGTCACTTAGTCCTGAAAAACGCGCATTAATGCACAATGAAGCAAAACGCTATGCCGCTTATCGCGCGTCTAGAAGTGCACGCACGGCAAAACAATTTTTTGAGCTTTTTGGAGATAAATTTTTATGAAGATAGGTTTTATAGGAGATGTTGTCGGTAAGCCCGGTCGCAATATGATAAGTACACATTTGAAGAGTTTAAGAAAAGAGTTTGATATAGACTTTGTGATAGCCAACACCGAAAACGCTTCGCATGGTTTTGGGATTACTGCTAAAAATGCAGTTGAACTTTTTAATAGCGGTATCGATGTGATGAGCGGCGGAAATCATACTTGGGATAGAGGCGATATTGTAGAGTGTATGAATACGATGCCGATTTTGCGCCCTTACAATCTGCCCGACCTTGTTCCCGGACGCGGCGCTATGGTGTGTGATATCAATGGCAGCAAGCTTGGCATTATCAATTTAATGGGACATTTTACGATGCCTATGTGTGACAATCCGTTTTTAAAGGCAAAAGAGGCTGTCAATCTTGTCAAAGAGCAGGGGGCAGAGGCTGTTTTTATTGATTTTCATGCAGAATCTACAAGCGAGAAAACAGCTCTCTTTGCTATGTTAAAAGGTGAAGTATCTGCTATTGTCGGCACTCATACTCATATAGGAACGGATGATTTGACGGTAGATAATGGGACTCTTTTTTTGTGCGACATAGGATTGACTGGCTGCAGAGACGGCGTCATAGGAGTAGATAAAGAGGCACCGATAAAGCGTTTTTTAACAGGGCTTAATTATGCTTTTGATATACCAAAACATTGTAAAAAAATCTTTCAAATGGTAGTTTTTGAGCTTCAAGGCAGAATTTGCACCGAGGCTTTTAAAATTAAGATTTACGATGAACATGAGCGGGAGATAACAAAAGCGCGCTATGAATAGCTTTGAACTTTTATCTGCCCTAAGAGAGCTTGGATATTTAAAAGAGTCTTGCGAAAAACTTTGGTGGCCAAATAGCGGCTCATTTGAAGTAGTTGTCGGAGCGATTTTGACACAGCAGACAAAATGGAGCAATGTTGAAATTTCACTTTCCAATCTAAAAAGCCGCTCTTTGCTTACTTTGCACACACTAGCCAATATCGGTGAGTATGAATTGAGCTTATTGATAGAGAAGTCAGGTTTTAAAACCCAAAAAGCTTCGAGACTAAAAAAATTGGCATACAATATCATAAAAGAGTTCAGCGATTTTGAAACTTTCAAGCAAAATGTTAACAGAGAGTGGCTTTTGGCGCAAAAAGGCATTGGCTTGGAGAGTGCAGATGCGATACTTTGCTATGCGTGTTTGAAGCCTGTTATGGTTATAGATAGCTACACGAACAGACTTTTGAGTAGTTTTGGGTATGAGTTTGGAAGTTATGAAGAGATGCAAGAGTGGTTTTATGATGGAATTTCTGGCGATAAAGTATGCGGATTGTATGATAATGAAAACACACTTTTTGCGCGTTTTCACGGCAAAATAGTAGAGTTTTGCAAAGATGATGCAAAAGGACAAAAGCTAAAAGCGTTAATGCTATGAAATTTCATCGGGTTTATGCGGAGATTACAAATGTCTGCGCGCTTGGCTGCGATTTTTGTCCGAGCAAATCAAGCCCTGCGCGTATGATGGATTTGGCTCTGTTTGAAAAAATCGCGCGAGAGTTAAAAGGCAAAACCAAAGAGATAGCGTTGCACATAATGGGTGACCCGCTTTTAAATAAAAATCTGCACCGCTATTTGGATATTGCGGCTCTATTTTCTCACAAAGTGTCGCTTACGACAAGCGGCTTTTATCTGAAGTTGCACGACAAATCAACACTTTTGCATAGTGTTGTGGGGCAATTTAATATTTCTTTGAATAGTTTCAACAAAAACACCAAAAAGATGAGTTTGGAAGAGTATTTAGAGCCAATTTTCGAACTTATTGATTATAAACTTGAAAGAAATGGGTGCGAATTTATAAACCTTAGACTTTGGAATTTAGACGCTAAAGAGAGCGAGAGAGCTTTTAATGAGCTGATTTTTAATATGCTTTATAAAAGATACGGCGCAAAAATAGACAAGAAAAACACAAGAATTGCCAAAAAAGTACTTGTCCATTTTGATGAACTCTTTAATTGGCCAAGTTTAAACGCGCC
>JAIRKW010000013.1 GCA_031259875.1 Campylobacteraceae bacterium | reverse complement strand
TTAACACTGCCAAGCATTTAATAAAGAATAAGATATTCAAACTGTTTGAAGTTATTTTTTTGTAAAAAAAATAATAAGTTTTTGAATATCCCTTGATTTTATTAAATGTGAAGGTTTATTTTATACAGTGTCACTGGGCAATTTCTTTGGTTACTTTCATGGCAAGAAAGTAACTAGAAAAAACGATTCAAAAAAATTAGAAAAAGAGTAAAGATTGTTTTGGAAAATTACACTCTTTTTAAAATAAAAATCTACAATTTCGAGTCAAAAACTTAAAATATTTAACACTTTGTGTTGCATAATAATGGAGAAGATGGATTACCACGTCGCAAGCGGCTCGCAATAATGGAGATAGAGAGAATGTTTGCTTCATATCTCTTTTATTTTTCTATGAATTTTCGCATTTCTCATGCGGAAATAACATAATGAGAAACTTGTGTATTCCTAGTAAGTTATCGTTTTGACAAAAACTCTTTATTCTCTCACGATATTTTGTTCGTTCATTATAAGAAGGATATACAAAGAAGTGTCGGCAGTTTGTCGTTCTTATGAAAATGGAAATTTAAAAAACTAACAAAACGAAGTATTTTCCTCTTTTTTGTCATTATGAGTGATGGCACGGTAATCCATCTTTGTGCCATCACCGCTTTTATTATTCGATAAATACTGCAATTCTTACCTTTTGCTTTACCTAAACAGTCAGAGTAAAGACTGATTGCGTTTAAGATTAAATTTTTTACAGCAAACTATTTCAAATTTGTAAAACTTAAAGGCAAAGGCAACTCTTTCGCGCGTACTGCTTTAATGCAGGCCTGTAAATCGTCTATGGACTTTCCAACGACTCTTACTACATCACCTCTTATAGATGCTTGCACTTTAAGTCCTTCGTCTTTTATAGTTTTTACAATTAGCCTTGCATCGTCCGAACTTATCGTATCAACTATATTATAAATAATGCGTACGTTTCCTTTGCTTGCATCTTCTTTTTTACTCTCTTTAAGTACGCTCGCAGATAATCCGCGTTTTATGATTTTGCCAAGCAAAAGGTCATATATGGCATCTGCTTTTGCATCACTTGAAGTGATAAGCGTAAGCGTTTTTGCTTTTTCATTGTAGTCCAGTTCTGCCGTTACTCCTTTGAAATCAAACCTGCCAGCTATCTCTTTTTTTGCCTGTTCCAATGCATTTTTAAACTCTTGCGCATTTAACTCCGCGCTTATATCAAAACTATGTTCTTTTGCCGCCATTATCGTATCTCCTAACTTTTTTTATAAACTCTTCAATATTTTTGCACACCGCTTCCATAAGTCTTTTTCTTGCTTCAACACTGCCCCATGCTACATGTGGAGTGATAATAAAACGCTCCTGTTTTGTGAGATTTGCCAAAGGCGAATCTATCCTCATGGGTTCAATCTCTAGTACATCGCTTGCTGCGTATATCTTCTCGTTTTCTATCGCTTCGGCCAAATCAGCTTCATTTACGATACCGCCTCGTCCTGTATTGACTATCACGGCATCCTGTTTTAAAAGCGTCAATTCTCTTTTGCTTATGAGGTTTTTAGTCTGCTCGTTTAACGGCGCATGTATAGTTATGATATCCGAATTTTTCAAAAGCTCATCCAAAGGCAGGCTCGGATATAACTCATCTCTTTTGATGCCGGAAGTTGAAAAATAGGATACTTTCGCGCCAAAAACAGAAGCGATTTTGGCTACCTCTTTTCCTATCGCGCCAAGTCCGATAATACCCCAATTTTTACCGTCTATCTCATAAAATCTTTTATCAAGGTTGGTGAAGATTCTGCTCCCGCACCACTTGCCTTTTTTCACATAACTATCATAAAATTCCAGTCTGCTAACAAGTGCTAACACTAACGTTATAGTGTGCTGTGCGACGGATTTTGTGGAGTATCCGGCAACATTTTTAACACTAACACCAAACTCACTTGCGGCTTTTAAGTCTACATTATTCATACCTGTAGCAGTCAGTGCGATGAGTTTTAGCTTGGGCAGTTTTGCTAAAAAAGCGCGGTCAAAAATGACTTTATTGGTTATAACTATATCCGCACCTTCAACTCTTTCAAATTTTTCGTCATCTTTGGTGGTCTGATAAACGATAAATTCGCCGAATCTGTAAAAGGCGGATAAATCTATATCCTGACCCAAAGTTTTTGAATCCAATAGTACTATCTTCATCCGGCTAATCTTTTATGATATGACCTATGAATTTTGCGTAATTATTCAATATCTCTCCTCCGCGCCTAAAGCCAAGTCCGCACCCTTCATAAGCAAAAAATACTCCGGCTTGATACGAATTACCCGAAGAGTCTTTAGGAAATTCTACATATTCTTGATAGATAGGTACAAAATTTTCATACTCTCCGTCTGTCTTTTTTGCAACACTTCCATCTGCTTCAAAAATCGTCGTATTGGCACCTTCTCTGCCAAAGCTGTGTTTTTTCACATGTTTTACTTTCAAAGGCTCAAACGATGTCTCAAGCAGCAATGGGTGATTTGGATACAAATCCCACAAAATTTTCATCATAGCCTTGCTTTGAAATAACAGAGTATATGCTGGATTTAAAATGATAGCTTTTTGATTTTGCACGATATCTTTTAGTATCAATGCAAGATTTGGCTCTTTAATAGCGATATCCTCCCAAGGGATAAGCTTGAACCAAAACTCAAAATTCTCATCGTTTTTAAATACGCCCTCTTCTTCTGAGAAATTGACCTCATCCACATATGCAAAATCGGTATTAAATCCAGCCTCATTTGCCGCGCTTTGTAAAAATTTGGTAGTTACTTCATCTTCCAAGTTTCCGGCTACAGAGCTAAACAGTATCTTCCAACCCTCATAATATTTAGCAAATTCATCGGTATCGCCATGCAAGACAACAAGTCTTTTAAAATTTTCTTTCAAAGCCTCATATACATTGTTAAACTGCGAATCTTCATTTAAGCCGTTTTTTTTGAGCAGCGCCCATTGTATGATGGAGCTTTCATAAAGCGATGTCGGCGTATCGGCATTAAACTCTATCAGTTTTATGGGTTTTCCATCTATGCCGCCAGCCAAATCAAACCTGCCGTATAAGTGCCAATGCACATCATTTTCCCATGAGTTTTTCACAATGTCTACGAGATTGAACGGTATGCCTATCTCATGAAAAAGATTATTGTCAATCACATATTGCGCCGCATTTGTATACATCTCATACAGCTCGTTTACCGCGTCATAGTATGCTTCCGCCTCTTTATGTTTAATCTCTACAAGTTCGTTGCCAATATACGGCGTATCATCCAAATCGGTATGCCAGTGGCAGTTAATAGACTCTAGATACTCTTTTGTCAAAGGTTGTAATTTTAAAAGCTTTACCATGAATTAACCGCCGTAAGAGGAGCTGCTGCCGGAATTTTTACTTCCGCCGCCAAAAAATCCACCGCTTTTTGAAGTCGTGCTTTTCGTACTTGTAGGATTTGCTTTATTGAAACTGTCTACACTTCTTGAGTAAGTCTGCGGTGATTTGTAAGATGCCTGCCTTCGCTGCTGATAGTTTGAATTTCCAAACAGTTTATTGCCTATCCAGCTTCCTATTATAGCTCCTGCCGCACTTGAGAGTATAACCGAAGCCAAAGAAGGCATACCGCTTGAGATTTGCGAATTTGTCAAAGATGACGTGCCGCTGTCTATTTTTTCGGATTCTGCTTTAAGCAATTCATTTATCTCATCTTCGCTTAGTATTCTCTCGACTCCGTTTTTATCTTTCAAAACTACCCTTGTAACACTGCTGGGATACTCTTCCAATATCTTGTAACTCCCGTCAGCTCCTTCCTCTATGATGACAAAAGCACCCTGCTTCACTCCTTGTTCCTGTGCTCTGTTTTCACTGCTCTCACACCCTAATATGCCAAAAACAGCGACAGCTCCTATGCCTCCTGCTATAGCATAATCGGAAATTTTTCTTATATGCTTCATAATATTTTTCCTTTGTAATTTTTTATATAAATCTTTCTATCTTCTCTTTTTTGATATACAAAACGCCTTCATCCTCTTGTATATCAATACCTGACTCTGCCGACTCTTTTATGTTTGAAATGATTTTTTTCTTCTCTTTTTTTGAAAACCCTTTTGCCTTAAGATAGCTTTTAAGTTCACGCCAATCCGAAAAATCACCGTTTTCCCGATTTGCCTCGGCAGATTCCTCATCTTTTTTGGCACGCCACTTCTCCATCCGTTCTTCAAAATTTGCCTCTATCGTAACCTTTTCAGTTTCATTTGCGGGCTTTGCCAAAAGCGAACGGTTAGCAAGTGTTAGTATCGCTTTTAACTGTTCATCGCGCTCTTTGTAGATAGTCTCTAACGCCACTCTTTGTTCAATCAAAAGCTGTTCCTTCTCTTTTATGAGCCGATCTTTGTCTTTATT
>JAIRKW010000029.1 GCA_031259875.1 Campylobacteraceae bacterium | reverse complement strand
TCTCCGCCTGTCGCGCTGCTTCTTGATGTTTGGTCATACTGTATGTAAGATTTGCTGCGCAGCAAATCGGTTATGGTATTTGTCGCCGAAGGAGCATTTTTGATATAGTCACTGTCTATAACTGTCAGCCCTTTGCCTCCATTGCTTACATTACTCTCCTTGGCATGCGCCCTAACTTCTATCTGCATGAGTTCTATGGCGTTCTCATCGGCCAATCCCATATTTAAGCATGCAAATATGCCAAATAGATAAAGTATCCTCTTCTTTGAAAAATGCATTTTTTATCCTTTTAACTTATTACAGCAAAATAAAATTGTACTTATAGACATATCGCCTCTTTTTGGCATAAGCCAATCATTAAATTCGGGGGGGGGGGGGGGTAAACTTCCGATTTTCAAAATAGAGCCTATTTTCAGCTTGGCGATGTGAAAAGTCGGCTCTAATTTAAGATAAATTATCATTTTTTTAAAGCTTTTTTTGAGAATGAACCAAATATTTGAAGCGATATAAGCCCCGCGATACCGGTAAAGCAGATAGCTATCAAGTCTAACATATAGACTCTTTTTTTGAAATTCAAGGCAATATATAAAATAAGTGCAAATACTACCCCAAAGAGTGCAAAAACAGCACTTGATGCGAATTTGATATCAAACAAAACTTCATTTGAAAAAGCGTTAAACTGAGATATGGAAAACGGCGTCAAAAAAGATAAAACGTAAGAGATACGCTCTCTTTTTTGCACTATGTCTTGAGGTATATCTTTTTTGTATTCGCGTATGATGTCAAAATCTTTTGTTAAAGCCTTAAAGTACGCAGGAGAGTTTTTAAGAGATAAATCATTAGACATAACGCTGTGATATAATGACGTAAAACTGGCGCTTAAAGAGGTAGTCTGCGGGTTATAATCATCAAGCGGCAGTTTTTTCAAGCCATCTTCATATGTATTTACATAGACACCGTTTTTTGTAACGACTAAGCCGTAAAAAAGCCTTCTCTCATCTTCGCTTACATTGATAAACAGGACTTTTGCGTCTAACGTATCACTTATCTGTTTTACAAATGGTGCACCCTCTATCATTTTCAGCTGAAAGAGTTTATTGGCGCTGTCTGCAAAAATCAGCCCTTCATCAAAAGGCTTTAAATTTGTTGGATTTGAAAAGGCTTTTAGGATAGGAAAGGCTGCGCCGCTGTCTTTTAAGGCTTTGGTAAATCTTTGAGATTTCTCCTCATCCGTTTTGCCGCTTATGCAATCTATAAAGATAACTCTATCTTGTTTTATCAAAAGTATATCGGACGGCATTTCCAGATATGCACCAACAGGTGAAGATTCAAGCAGTGCAAAAAGAGGCATAGCTTCGGAAGAGACATCGCGCACTGATAGCCTTAACATTTGAGTGCCGTCTCTCACATCGTCGTAAGTGATGATACTGCCATCAACGCTTGTAAGCGGGAAAGCCTGCCATTTGTTGATATTGTTGTAATATATAAACGGCAGCATTTTTTGTGCACTTATCTTATCCAATTCATCGCCGTTTTCATTTTTATAAGTAAAATTTTCAGGAGATGCTTCCCAAATGACAAACTCCTTTGTAATGGGACTGAAAGATCCGTTAAGCCAAAATCTATCTGGTCTGGACGCTTTATTGTAAAAATTTGGTATGAACCAAAAAAGCGTTATGACAGATATCAAAAAAAGTGCGAAACGCGGCAGATTAACTCTCATTTTCCATCCTTTATTCTTAAAGCCGCTGCCTCAAATGCAAACAGCCAAAAAAAGCTTGATAATATATAAAGCCACAAGTCTGATTTGATGGAGAAAAATCCGTTTGTTTCAGTGAGCAGACTAACAAAAACCACTGCCATAAATGCAAGCGCTAATCTTTTCGTGATAGAGGATTCGGCTATGATAGAGGAGAGGGCAAAGTAAGATACAATCCCGGCAAATGACCACGGAATAAGACTTAAAAGCATTTGAGATGTCAGCTCATATGGAAAGCCAAAAGCTAAAAAGACCAGCAAAAGGCAAATAAAACCACTAAGCGATAATATGACATTTAAGATAAATCCTATAAACAGCATGGAGTAGATAGAAAAGCGATGAGATACCGGCAGATGAAACATCAGTCTTAGGCGTTTGTTTTTACATTCTGGCATAAATTGCAAATATGCAAACAGTGCGCCGCCTATCACAAAAACCCACTTTAATTTATCAAAATAGATACTCTGTTTGTATACAAGCTGCACCCAAAGAGCGGCAGCTCCGTGAGAAGAGACAACGGATTTGTAATTCATATAAATATCCGCGCATACGGCTATGGCTATCACAAACGGCAGCCAAAAAAGTTTGTGCAATTTTATGCGTTCTTTTAATAAAATTGCATTGAAAATACTCTTTTTATTCATCAATATCTCCCGGTAAGTCCTATGAACGCATCTTCTAAGTTCATAGTTTTTTGTGTTGGATTTTGGGTTATGCCAAGGTTTAAAAGGTGCTTTTTTATAGCCTTTTCATCGGCAAATGAGTAGATTAAGAGCTCCTTTTTGCCAAGCTCTATGTTTATTATATTTTCATCTGTTTTTAAGACATTTGAAAAAGAAGCAGGCAGAGAATATGAATAAAAATTTTCACTAAAATCCTCTCTTTTGCCCTCCATTACAACAACACCCTCTTTCAAAATGATAATCTCATCCAAAAACGTGTCAAGTTCGGATATGATATGCGAAGTCAATAAAATGGTGGTTTTGTAACTGTCTGCAAAATCTCTCAAAAATTCAAGAAACAGCCTTCTGTATCCAACATCAAGCCCCATAGAAAAGTCATCCAATATCAAAAGTTCAGGACTTTGAGCCAAAATAAGTCCAAGCGTTACTTGAGAGCGTTGCCCGCACGATAATTTTGATATTTTGCGTGAATGCGGCACATTCATTCTATCTATCAAGTCGTAATATACATCCTTTTTCCACTTTGGATAGTAAGCTTGATAATACCGCTCTATCTCATCTATCGACATGAAATCATACTGCGTGAACCCTTCGTGTACAAGCCCTATTTTGGCTCTGACGGATGGCGGGATAGAGAAGCTTGGATATCCCAAAACGGAGCATTCGCCGCTTTTTGGCTGTAAAAACCCCATAAGTATATTTATGATAGTGCTTTTACCAGCTCCATTTTTACCGAGCAGTCCGACTATGCCGCCTTGTTTTACATTTAAATTTACATTGTGTAAGACTTCTGTGTTTTTGTACCTAAAAGTTAAATCTTTACAGACAATCATATCTTGCATACATTGCGCCTTTAATTTTATAAAAGTAACAATTATCAATATTGATAATTGTTCGGAAGCTTATCGTAGAAAAACTTAAAACATATATAAAAAATGTCTATTTATATAGATTTATAATGTTTTTGCAATGATACTGCTAAGCGCGTTTATTGCTGTGTTTTAACCGGCACTATTTTTGTCAAATAGTTTTGTAGTAGCGGTTTGTACGATTTTACAATTGATATTTGATATGTCATATCTTGAATGTAGCGATTAATAACAACTATCAATATTTAATTTTGCTGGAAATTTAGCATAAGAAAGCTTAAAGTATATTAAGATGATATCAGTGCAGTAATTCTCATATCGGTGTAAAAACCAGCATTATAAAAATTTACCGACAAAAAAATTTATAATATGTTTTTGTCATTTTTGATGACATTGCAGCAAGATTTTATAATAAAGTATAAGACGTCAATGAGATTTGACACCTTTGGTTTGAAATTTATGATACAGATTTAAAACAGGCGTGTTACTCGCCTTGTCGTACAAGTATGTCTGCAAGACATGCCTATGTGCAGTCAAAACAGCCGCAACAGTTACTTGGCGTTGGCACTAAATCTTTTTTCCCAAAAAAGGAAACAATGGCTAAGGCTTCATTGGGACATTTGGATACGCAGCTTCCACAAACTGTACATCTGCCCTCATGAAACAATAAAGCTTTACCTCCGCCCGCACCTATAAGTGCATAACCGCTAGTAGGATCATCAGCAGGATTAATCATGAAAACTCTCTTTTATTTTTTTATTAAATAGTCTAATTCGTAAACTGCCATCATCATTTCTGCCAAACCCCATTATTGTTTGCGGTGGACTTTTATATTCGTTATCTCCTTGCGCTAAAACCAAAATAGTTTCACCCTCAGGAGTTGACAATTTTATTGCGCCGTTTTCATCATGCGTTGAAACAATTGTTACCAATTCATCACCTTTAAGTATGAAATTTACTTTGAGGTTTTCTCTGTCATATTCAATTTTAAAGTTGTCATGCTCAACTATCTCCAAATTAGCAGACGTTTGTGTTTGCGTCTGTTCTGGACCGCAGCCGCCAATGAAAAGCAAAGCTGCCAATGAAAGAACTGTTTTTGTAAAAAAACGACGTGAACTGTTCATGTATGCTCCTTGATAATAATGATAAGTAAAATCATACAGTTTAATATATTATAAAAATATAATATTTATTTAATGATTATGTGCTTATTGAAATGAAGATATATAAAACATTTTTGATAATAAAAATTAAAAGTTTTAGATATGAGTTTTGAGCGTAAAAAACACAAAAAGTAAAGCTTGAGAAGAAGATATTGTCTAAATTTTGATTGTAAAGTTTTATTTATAAAAAAATAGTTCTTAGGGAGTTCAAAAACTTAAAAGCTTTTTACTGCGTTTATAAGACTGAAAATATAAAAATTGCAAATCAAATAAAAATCAACCTATTTTTTACAAAAAAGATTTAGAGGGTTATAAATTTATTACGGCTCTTTTTTTAATTTCTCTTTCAGCCATTCGTCAAAAGGTTCTTTGGCGTCTGTTTTTTCATATGTGGTTTTCATATCATTTTT
>JAIRKW010000160.1 GCA_031259875.1 Campylobacteraceae bacterium | reverse complement strand
CATTGGAGCTATGGACTGTTTGGCGGAATTATACTCGCTCTTTACGGAGTTATAGCAACCCTTCAGCCTTCAAATTTTGCAAGAGTTTATGCAACTTACGGTGGAATCTTCATCTTTATGTCCATGCTTTGGGCTATGAAATTTGATGACTATTTACCTGATAAATATGACATAATCGGTGTATTTATAGTATTAATCGGCATTTTTATCATCTATTTTGCTCCAAGAGGGTAAAATACACTCTTTTAAAGTTAAGGAATGTAATGGTACAAATAAACAGTATTACGATGAGATTTGCAGGACAGATTTTATTTGAGGATATAAATTTAAAACTTGACAGCGGAAAACGTTACGGACTTATAGGCGCTAACGGTGCGGGTAAAAGTACATTTATGAAAATTTTATCAGGCGAAATAGAACCAAGCTCCGGCAATATTGCAATAAACAGTGCTTTAAAAATAGGCGTTTTGGGACAAAATCAGTTTGCTTTTGAAGACTTTACCATAAAAGACGCGGTATTATACGGCAATAAAAGACTTTATAATGCTGCCAAAGAGAAAGAAAAACTTTATGAAAACGGTAATTTTGAAGATGAAAATGTAAATAACCGTTTAGCCGAACTTGAGATAATCTGCGCCGAAGAAGACCCAAATTACGAGTATGAGATAACGATAGAGAAGATACTGGAAAATTTGGGCTTCGATATACAAAGACACGATGCCTTTATGCGCGAAATTACAAGTGCAGAAAAATTCAAAGTGTTATTGGCGCAGGTACTTTTCCCAAAACCGGATATTCTCTTTTTGGACGAACCTACAAACAATCTTGATATAGAAGCTATTTCCTGGCTTGAAAACGAGCTTAACCGCCACAGCGGCACTATGGTTGTCATATCACACGACAGACACTTTTTAAACTCTGTAGTTACAAATATTTTGGATATAGATTTTAAAACCATAAGAGAGTTCAGCGGAAATTACGACGATTGGTACATAGCCTCTACGCTTATACAAAAACAGCTTGAAACGGAACGCGAGAGAAAACTCAAAGAAAAAGAGGATTTGGAAGGTTTTATACGCCGCTTCAGCGCAAACGCTTCAAAAGCAAAACAGGCTACAAGCCGCCAAAAACAGCTTGAGAAGATAGACGTTTCAGAAATTAAAACCTCTTCGCGCAGAGAACCCAGTATAGTTTTTCGCAAAAAACGGGATATTGGCAATGAGGTTTTAAACATAGAAAATCTCTCTTTTTCGTATGCCAATAAAGATGTTTTAAAAAATATTAATTTAAAGGTCGAAAAAAACGACAAAATAGCTCTTATAGGCGCAAACGGTATCGGCAAAAGTACATTATGCAAACTCTTAATGCATGAAATCTTTCCCAAAGAGGGTAAAATCTTTTGGGGCGCAACAATAGAGCCAAGCTATTTTCCGCAGGACACTACCGATATCATCAAAGGCGATATGGAACTTTTTGAGTGGCTTCAGCAATTTGACGACAAAAAAGATTTGGATGAGATACGAAAATGCTTAGGGCGTATGCTATTTTCGGGTGAAGAGCAAAAAAAGAGTGTCAAAACTATAAGCGGCGGCGAAAAACACCGCATAATGCTCTCAAAAGTGATGCTGGAAAGGGGTAATTTTTTAATTCTTGACGAGCCAAACAATCACCTTGATTTGGAAGCTATTATCGCTTTGGGCGAAGCGCTGTACAATTTTGAAGGCGTTGTTATTTGTGTAACCCACGACAGGGAACTTATAGACGCTTTTGCAAACCGCATTATTAAAATAAACGACGATGGCACAATAACCGACTTTAAAGGCAACTACGAAGAGTATAAAGGGGTATAAAATGCACTATTTGTTGATATACGAAGCTGTGGAAGATTATATGACAAGGCGAGGCGAATTTAGAGAAGAGCACTTAAGGCTCGCATCGCAAGCTGAAAACAGAGGCGAACTTATTTTGGCAGGCGCGCTTGGAACGCAAGGTTCGGCATTTTTATTTTTAACCAAAGATACCTCTTTAATAGAAAAGTTTGTCAAAAATGACCCATATATTAAAGGAGGACTTATCCGTTCATATAAAATTCTGCCGTGGACTACAGTTATAGGTAAAGACGCGCAAAATCCTATCAGAAAGATTTAAAATGACAAAATATTACTCTTTTTTAATCGCTTTGATATTTATATTTGTCGGCTGTTCAAAGAAGGATATCGACAAAGAGTTAAGCAAAACCTACACAAACAGCATTGGTATGAAATTTGCACCGATAGATAAAGGTTCTTTTATGATGGGTTCAAATGAAAAAGCTAATGAAAAACCGATATATAAAGTAACCATAAGTAAAAGTTTTTATCTTGGCACAACCGAAGTAACGCAAGAACAGTGGGAGAAAGTTCTAGGTCACAATCCAAGTAAATTAAAACATCCGCAAAACCCCGTAGAGTCCGTCTCTTGGTATCACGTTAGATTATTTATCTCAAAACTAAACAAACTTGAAAATACAACCAAATACAGGCTTCCCACGGAAGCAGAATGGGAATACGCAGCGGGTAATGGTGCGGATGATTTGGAAAAATACGCATGGTATTACAATAAAAACGACAAAGCAAAAAATTTACAGCCGCAGGCAGTGGGTCAAAAAATGCCGAATAAATGGGGACTTTATGATATGTATGGAAATGTTTGGGAGTGGGTGGAAGACTGGTATGATGAGAATTATTACGCCAAAAGCCCTGAAAAAGACCCTTTAAATAATCGTATGAGCGAAAGCAGTATTATTAAAGGCGGCAGCTGTTACAACAGTGTTGAATTTTTGCGTCAATCGGTGCGCATTCCGCATTCATCGAACTATGAAAGTGATGATATAGGATTTAGGGTAGTTTTCGAACTTTAG
>JAIRKW010000120.1 GCA_031259875.1 Campylobacteraceae bacterium | reverse complement strand
GTGTTTGATAGTCTGTTCAAGTATGCTAAAAATAGATTTTCTGAAATTTGTAATATTTACGCTTACCACTTTTTACTCCTTAATATTTATGTACATTATGGCGTACATATGCTTAAAATGGATTGAGTAAAAAGCACCCGTTAATTTTAACGAATGCTTTCAGTAAGAAACATCTCCTCAATTTTGCATACATCTACCATAATCGTTTACGATTACACCACAGAAGCCTATTAGCATAAAATTAGTAGCCTCAATCTCATCTTTATCTTTCTCTGATTGTTTTACTGCTACCTCTTTGACACTTTCATCATCATTTTTGCTTTCACCATTTAAATGCTCCATTTTATCATCAAACAGCCTCATCTGAAACCTCTATTGAGAATAGATTTTGAATGTCTATTGCGTCTTAAAAAAACAAATTTCATAACTAAAAAGGACGCCTATACAAACCTTAAAGTGATTAAATAACGTATTTATGGGCTTTTTATAGAAATAGGCAACAGTATCCATCTCTGTCCGCCAGTTAAAATCGACCAACCTTAAACTCACAGACTGATATTAATAAAATACGAGATTTTTTAATAACAGCGATGCTGCAAATTTGCATTGCCACCAATCAACATAGATGTTTTTACGTTTGATGCCTTTTTCTTTATTATCTTTGGCTATGAAATTTTATACTTTTAAAGATTATTCATGATTTATCCTCTACTGCTGTCAAGCATTGCTTATTTTTAAAGCCCTTACAAATTATAGTAACCGTAAAAGATAAATTTTATTAATTTATATAGCTTCTATAAGTCTTGTAGAAACCTAAATTATAATATATATTATAAAATATTAAGTATAAGCTTACTTTAATAAAAAAATAACTAAATTTATTTTAATAAAACTTATGCAATAATAACAAAATATTTTAATATCTAATATTATATAAAGTTTAAAATATATAAACGAGCAGGAGGTTTGATGCTTAATATAAAAATAAACTCCTTAGGTGCCTATATACCTAAAAATAAAGTCTCTTCATTGGAACTTGAAAATATACATGGTCTGCCTTTGGGTTGGATAGAGGAACATACAGGTATAAAAGAGAGGCCTTATTATTCGTCGGAAAATATGATACAGGCGGGTGTTTGGGCGGCACAAGACGCCTTAAAAAATGCTAATTTGCATTTAGAAGATATGGATTGTCTACTTTCCGCGTCCGCAAGCAAATTTCAACCTATACCATGCACAGCCTCTTTTTACAAAAGAGCGCTTGGCGCAAAACACAAAATGGGTTGTTTCGATATAGATTCAACCTGCTTAAGTTTTGTAACGGCGCTGGATAGCGCAATTTGCATGATAAACAGCAAAAGATATAAAAATATTCTTATTATTTCTTCGGAGCATGCTTCTCTTGCATTGAATTGGGAGCAAAAAGAAAGTGCGCCGCTTTTCGGCGATTTGGCTGTAGCTGCAGTTGTAAGCAGAGCGCAAGACACAGAAACATCAAAAGTATTATCTTTTGGCTTTGATACTTTTCCCGAAGGTTTGGAATTTGCCAGAGTAAGAGGCGGAACGGTAGGCTTATCCGTAAAGCAGTATCGCGAAGATAATAAAAACGATTTCCTGTTTGACATGAACGGTAAAAGTATTTATAAAGTTGCAGCAAAGATTTTGACTAACATGATGGAAGAATCTTTATCCTGCGCAGGTATTGGCATGAAAGATATAAAGATGGTTATACCACATCAAGCCAGCATGTTATCTATGAAATTAATACAGTCAAAGTTAAATATCCCTGAAGAAAAAATGATGTATATAATACAAAATTATGGAAATAATGTCGCCGCGTCTATTCCGTTGGCTCTTAAGATAGCCATTGATGAAGGAAAAGTTAAAAGAGGCGATAAAATTATGCTTTTGGGAACATCTGCCGGACTTTCTGTGGGAGTAATGATACTTGAATACTAAAAAAATTCTATTTACCGGTGCGCGTGCGCCTGCGGTACTGCAGGCGGCAAGAACATTGCATTCTTGCAAGAACACCGTTTATGCGGCAGACAGTACTTATGCCAATTTATGCTTGTTTTGCAATAAAATCAGCAAGTTTTTTAAGCTGCCACCTGTTAAAGAAGAAAACTATAAAGAAACTTTGATTGACATTATAAAAAAAGAAAAAATTGATTTATTGATACCTTCTTGTGAAGAAATTTTTTATATATCGGCATTCATAGACGAACTTAAACAATATTGCGAAGTATTTTGTGACGAACAGCCAAAACTACTTAAACTGCATGATAAATGGTCATTCTACCAATATTTGATAAACAAAAATTTAAAAACACCACAAACATATTTAGCTGCAGAAATGCCTGAAGTTTTAGATAAAAAACAGATCATTAAGCCAAGATTTTCCCGTTTTGCGGCAAAAGTAAAATTAACTTCAAAAATAGATACCAAAAAACACAACATTACCTATATCGTACAGGATTTTATTAGCGGTCGGCAGTATTGTTCTTACGCTTTGGTTAAAAATGGAAAAGTACTTTCCTGCATAACTTATACGACTATACTTAATGCTGGATTGGGTGCCGGTATATTGCTGGAACAAACAAAAGATAAAAATATAAATGATATCACAGCTTTTATAGCCAAAGATTTAAATTTTAGCGGACAGTTAGCTTTTGATTTTATCAAGACAGAAGACGGAACTGTTTTTGTTATTGAATGCAATCCGAGAATGACAAGCGGGCTAGCGTTTATGCCGAATAATTTTCTGACCATTATCGGCAATAAAGAAAATCGCAATAAATCAAAGGTAGATTTATCGTCTTTGCTTCTGGCTATTTTAATTTATTTGCCTCTGCAGCCTTTAAAAACAATAAAAAATCTAAGAGAAATAATTGGCGCAAAAGACGCTGTTTTTGATAAAAAAGACTTGCTGCCGTTTTTTATGCAGGTACCGATATCCATATATTGGCTCATAAAGGGTATTTTTTACGGCGGACCCACAACGGCTTCTACAATAGATATAGAATTTAATGGAGAAAATATATGAAAATATTAGTAACCGGTGCAACCGGCTTTTTAGGTTCAAGAGCGGCGATTTTATTGGCAGAAGACGGACATGAAATAACGGCAGTCGGACGAAATTTATCAAAAGCGCCGAAGCACGCGTCTATCCGATTTATTCAGACGGATTTAACGCAGGAGTTACCAGAGGATTTATTTAAAGATATAGAAGCGATTGTGCATTGTGCAGCCCTGTCAAGCCCTTGGGGAAGATATGAAGAATTTTATCGCATGAATGTTTTTGCGACGGAACAGCTTATAGAGCATTCTTTAAAGCATCAGATAAAAAGATTTGTGTATATTTCGTCCCCAAGTATATATTTTGAATTCAAAGATAAGGAAAGTATCAAAGAATGCGATCCGCTTCCTTCAAAAAGAGTCAATTTCTATGCCGAAACAAAATATCTTGCGGAATTAAAAATATTCAAGGCTTATGAAAAAGGCCTGCCTGCAATAATTTTGCGTCCCCGTGCCATATTTGGTCCAAAAGACACTGCTCTTTTGCCGCGCGTTATCAAAGCCAATAATACAAAATTCATACCGAAAATGCGCGAGGATGACGGCCCTTTGTGCGATTTGACTTATGTCGATAATGTTGTGCATGCTATAAAACTCGCTTTAATTTCAAAAGACACATGCATAGGACAAGCGTACAATATCACAAACGCTGAACCTGTTTATTTATTGGAAACCATACAAAATTTGACAAAAGAGTTAGGGTTAAAATATAACGCCAAGAAAATACCGTATGGTTTGGCCTTTGCTTATGCTGCTGCTTTAGAGCTTATTTACAGATTTGTTTTAAAAGGTAAAGAACCTGCTTTTACCAAATACAGCATATCTTTATTCTACAATAATCAAACGCTGGATATAACAAAAGCAGAAAAAGAACTCGGTTATGTGCCGCCAATAGATATGAAGGAAGGATTTTCAAAAACTGTACGCGGGTGGAATAGTGAACAAAATTAAGACTTTTTCTTGCGGCTTTTGCCGACAATTGGAAAAATTTGCTTCCGTAAAAGGCAAATGGCGAATGAAAAAATTCCATGCCAAATGCTTTTTGATATCTTTGTCGGATGAATACATGCTTTTCGACAGCGGTTATCCTGCAGATTTTAATGCTATTATGCACAGCTGGCCGCAGCTTTTGTACAAATATCTTCTTCCTGTAAATATTGAGCCTCAAGATGTTTGTTTAAACCAATTAGAAAAAGAAAATATAAAATCAGAAGAGATAAGATATATATTTATTTCACATTTTCATGCAGACCACATAGGCGCTCTAAGAGATTTTCCAAAAGCTCGTTTTGTATGTTCCGGACAGGAATACAAGAGATTAAAAAAATTTTCCGTTTTCAAGCAAGTTTCAAAAGGCTTTGTTAGTAAATTTTTGCCTGATGATTTTGAGAACAGAGTTATTTATATTGAAGATTTGCAAATAGTGCAGGATAAAATATTTCCTGTTTGTTATGCGCTTCCTTTTGCAGAGGATATTTTTGCCGTAGCTTTGCCAGGACATACGGACGGACAGTTCGGATTATGGCTTCCTCGGGAAAATACTTTATTGGCGGCGGATAGTGCATGGACAAAAGAAAATTATACGGATAACTCTTTGCCACACTGGATTGGATTGCATTTTTGTGAGAATGCCAAATCTTTCCGCGAAACATTAGAACTGCTCAAAAACCTTAAAAATATAAAAATTATCTTATCACATGGAGATGAGTAAATGTTACAAAAAGTCGTCATCCTGTTTTATTATATTAAAACAAAATATTTTCACAATTTTGCAGACAAAACCTCTTTGGAAAAATGGCAAAAAAGTAAAATAAAAAAATTCGTTGCTAAAATGATTGACAAAAGCCCGTTCTACAAAAGTTATTTAAAAGAGTGGCAAAAATTATCAATGGAAAAATGGCCATTGGTTGATAAAAAAATAATGATGGATAATTTCGATGATTTTAATACGGCAGGCATTAAACTGAAAGATGCTCTGGAAGTAGCGATAAGGGCAGAGGAAGATAGGGATTTTAGCCCAAAATTAGGGAAATACAGCGTTGGTCTTTCTTCGGGAACGTCTGGAGTGCACGGAGTATTTTTGATAAGTCCTTTGGAGCAGGCAAAATGGTGCGGAACAATTTTGGCTAAAATGCTCCCATGTTCTATTTTTAAAAAACAAAAGGTAGCCTTTTTTCTAAGAGCTGATAATAATTTATACGAGAGTATCAAAAGCCGCCTAATCGAGTTTCGCTTTTTTGACTTAAAGAAAGATTTGGAAAATAATCTCAGCGAATTGAACAAATTTCAGCCGGATATCTTAGCAGCTCCGCCAAATATGCTTAATATAATCGCCGATGCCCAAGAAAATTGCGATATCCAAATCTCACCTGTAAAAATAGTTTCAGTAGCCGATGTTTTATATGAAAATATTAAGAAAAAACTTGAGAATATATTTCAACAAAAAATCCACCAAATATATCAGGCAACAGAAGGATTTATTGCCTGCACCTGCAAATACGGTAATTTACATCTAAACGAAGATATTCTTTTTGTAAGAAAAAAATATTTAGATGAAAATTCGGGCAGATTTATGCCGATTATTACGGATTTTAATAGAACCACCCAGCCTGTAATTAATTACGAATTAAATGATATTTTGATAGAAGACTCGGAAAAATGCCCGTGCCAAAGCCCTTTTACCGTTATAAAAAAGATAGAAGGCCGTTGCGACGATATTTTGTATTATGAGGATATAAAGAACAATAAACATATAGTTTTTGCGGATTTTATAGTAAGAACGATACTAAAACATATCCCAAAAGCAGAGGATTTTCTTTTTACGCAAACTGACATCAATAATGCTATTTTGTCTTTACCAGATGCGGGTGAATACAAAGAATTACTGAAGTCTTTGAAAAAAATTATTCCGATAAATATTACTATTGAAACCTTAAAGCGCTCCAAAGATTTATCTTTAAAACAGAAGCGAATTTCAAGGAAATTTAATTTATGATTAAGCTTATAACCAAAGAAGAGTTTGCGCAGTATGTGCCTCCTAAAAATGAACAGGCTCTATTTGTATATAAATATATAAAGCCTTTTATTGAATTTGGCAGTGAAAAAATTATTTCCAATCTCAAAACAGAACCTATGCTATTAGAGGTTGACGACACTCTTTTGCCCTTAACAAAAAATGAAGCTGATTACAAAAACTCCTACGTTTGTTCTTTATACACTCACTATATAACTTATGCCAAAGAAGAGCTTGATATAGTTGGCGCAAAAGGATTAAAGATTTTTATCAATCCGTTTTTGGATATTTTAGGACTTATTGCTAAATTATTCAAAATCAATAAAGTCGTTATAGTCAATAACTTTGCACTCTCTACAAACTTGTACTATCCATTAAACTCAAAGCAATATCGCATTATTTTAGATACATTGAAGCAGAAATTTCCGCAGCATTTGATACTGTTTCGCTCCTTGAATGAAGACTTTAATGAAGATGAGATAAAAATTCTATCCTCTTTGAATTGCAGCAAGATAGCCTCCAGAAGAGTTTACTTATTAAAGAAGGAAAATATTAAAACTACGCATCAAAAACATATAAAAAAGGATAAAGCATTAATGAAAAAATATAATTATCATTTTGAAAAAGGCTCCATAGAAGATACTCCCGCAATAAAACAATTTTATGATGGTTTGTATTTGGGCAAGTATTCTAAACAAAATCCGGCATTTACGGAAGCGTTTTTTAAAAATGTAATAGAAAACAGTCTGTTTAATATACAAATACTAAAGTGCAAAAATGACTCGAAAGGCTTTTATGGTTTGTTTTCCAATGGTATGGACGTTACCGCATCAATGATTGGTTATTCAAAAAAAGAAGATTCGTCCGCAGGTTTTTACAGAGTTTTGTCTTTATGGGGCGTAAATTTAATAGAACAAGGAAGCAGTTTGAAAATAAATCGCAGTTCAGGTGTTTCTGACTCTAAACGCTTTCGCGGAGCAGTGGGCGAAACGGAGTATTCCATGTTTTTTAGCAAGCATTTACCTCTGCATAGAAGGATATTTTTCTCAATTTTTTCCTTGCTTATTAATAAAATAGCACTACCGATAATGATTCGACGAAATTATTGATCTAAAAGATATTTGTTCGGACAATAACGATAAAAATAACAACAAAATTCATAAATTTTTTTTAGTTTCTCTCTCCAAAACCATCCCCAAAACTATCAAAAACACAGCGAAATTTATCATCACATCAGCAAAATTAAATATAGCAAATTCAAATCCGTAATGCCACGCTATGTAGTCAACGACTCCACCCTCGGCAAACCTGTCGTATATATTGCCGCAGCCTGCTCCGAAAAGTATGCCTACTGCTATGTAATTCCTCACAAAAAACTCTTTTTCACGATACGCAATCGCCAAGAGTATCAATATAAGCGCTATTTGTATATATTTCAAACTTTCGCCCAAAAACGCAAACATGGAAAAAGCAACGCCTCTGTTTATAGCAAGAGAAAAAGAGATTATTTCACTGTGCCAAGTAAATCCATCTAAAAATATAGCCTTTATATACTGGTCTGTGCAAAAAACAAGAACGGCAAAAAATATGCCTGCAGCAATCTTTTTAGCCATTTAGCACCCTTTTGAAAAACTCTTCGCTCTCTTTTGAGACTTTGTCCAGCGTCTTTTCATCACTTGCTTCGAGTAAAATCCGCAGTAGATTTTCAGTGCCTGAATATCTGATGAGTGACCTTATATTTTGCCTTAAGAGATTTGCGCAAAATTCTTTATAACCTTCTATTTCATCAAGCGGTATTTTTTTGCCTACATGTAAGTTTATAAGTTTTTGCGGATAAAGTTCAAACGGATTTAATCCCAAGTCGCCGCTCTTTTTTGTAAGCAAATAAGCCATCACTTGAAGAGCTGCCACAAGCGCATCACCTGTTTTGGCAAAATCCGAAAAGATAATGTGTCCGCTCTGCTCGCCTCCAAAATTTGAGTCAAGCTCTTTTAATTTCTCTAAAACATATTTGTCTCCGACACTGCATCGTGCAAGTTTTATGCCTTTGGCTTTGAAAAAATCTTCCAACGCTTGATTGCTCATATCAGTAGCTACAACGCAGTCATTTTTCAATAAAGAGTTTGTTTTCAGATAGTTAGCCAAAATGCCTAAAAGTTTGTCGCCATGCACCATTTTGCCGCTCTCATCTACTACAACAAGCCTATCAGCGTCACCGTCAAATGCAAAACCAATATCAGCGCGAAACTTTATAACTTCCTGCCCAAGTTTTTGCGGGTGCAAAGCACCGCATGCACGGTTTATGTTGCTGCCGTCAGGTTCATCGTTTATCACAAAAACATCAGCTCCAAGCTCGCTGAAAATTGTAGGAGCAACTTTATACGCCGCTCCGTTTGCCACATCAAGCACTACCCGTTTGCCTCTTAGCGTCAAATTTTTAGGAAATGAGTTTTTTATATGAACGATATAGCGGCCTATCACATCGTCAATACGTTTTGAAGTGCCTATCTCAAGCTCTATTTTTTGATTTTGCTCTATCAATTCTTGATTGAAGTAGATTTTTTCTATCTCTTCTTCGTCTTTAACGTCAAGCTTGTATCCCGTATGGTCAAAAAACTTTAT